>JBBIJS010000155.1:0-7002 GCA_037445855.1 Chloroflexota bacterium
CTGCTACGCGACCGCGTTCTATTTCCCCGCCTTGAAAATTATGCTATAATCACCTCGCCCATGAAACAAGGAAAGCGCTTTGAACTGATCGCGCTGCTGGCGTTGATTCTCCTCGCCGCCGCGCTGCGCTTCTATCGCCTCGACGCGCAGGATATCTGGGGCGATGAAGCATTCAGTATTTCCCTCAGCCAACAGCCCCTGACCACCGTCATCGCCGGCGCGGCGGACACCCACCCGCCGTTCTATCCGCTGCTCCTTTTCTTCTGGCTGCGGCTCGTCGGCGCAAGTCCGTTCACCACGCGCGCGCTGTCCGCGCTGATCGGCATCCTGGTGGTCCCACTGATTTTTATTTTCGCCAAACGATTATTCTCCACGCGCCCGCGCGTCGCGTGGTTCGCCGCGCTGCTCGCCGCCGTCTCGCCGCTGCTGATCTACTACAGCCAAGAGACGCGGATGTACGAAGGGGTCGCCATCCTCGCGCTCGCGTCGACCTATTTTGCCGCACGGACGGTCGAGGCGAATGACCGCCCACCCCGACGCGCCGCGTATTTCATTGCCACCGCACTCGCGATGTACACACATTACTCCGCGTTCTTCGTCATCGCGGCGCAGAACATCTTCGCGCTGAGCCGGTTGCGCCGAGAGCGCGCCGCGCTGGCGCGCTGGATCGCGCTGCAAGCCGCGCTCGCGCTCGTCTACGTTCCGTGGATCGCCGTTCAGTCGGCGTTCCTGAGCGGGAAGGCGAGCGGGCGCTTCGACGAGTGGGGCTGGCGCGGGATCGAGATGATCTTTGGCAAATCCTTCCTCGCGTTCAGCGCGGGACTGACGGCGGATTATCCGATCATCCAAATCGCGACCGTGGTCTTTTTGGCAATTGCCGCGCTCGGTGTAATTGCCTCCGTCAAGACCTTGCAGGCAACAGCTCTACTCGCGCCGCTCTATTTCATCGTCCCGGTCATCGTCGCGTACATCGTCAATCCGATCATGCCGTTCTTCTACGAACGCTACGTTCTGGTCGCGCTGCCGGGCTTTATCGTCACCGTCGCGCTGGGCTTGGATTTCGTCGCGCCGCGGCGCGCGCGCGCGGCGGTTGCTCTCGCCGGCATTCTCGTCCTCGTCAGCGCGTTTTCGCTGGCGAACTATTATTACAACGACGCGTACGCTAAAGGCAAGTACGGGCAGATGATGGCGTACGTCGCCCGCCACGCGCAGCCGGGCGACGCGCTGATCCTGAATAATCCGCTGCAAAAGCCGCTTTACGCGTACTACGCGCCGCGCGGCATCCCCGCGTTTTATTTTCCCGACGGCGCGCCGCTCGAAGACCCACAGACGCGGCAGCAGCTCGCCGACACCGTGCGCAGTCACTCGCGCGTGTGGCTGGTGATGTTCGGCAATCCCGCCGAGTACGACCCAACCGGTTATCTGGAGCGCTGGCTCGGCGCGAACGCGTTCAAGACATTCACGCGCGGTTTTGTCGACGCGAGTCTGAGTCTGTACGATCTGCCCGGCGCGGCGACGATTCAGCGCGCGGTGAGCGCGCGGCTCGGCGAAAACATTCGGCTCACCGGCTACGACCTCGCCCGCGCGCAAATTGCGCCGGGCGAAACGCTGCAATTGACGCTGCATTGGCAAACGACCGCGCCAATCGCAAAGCCGTACACGGTCTTTACGCACTTGCTCGGGACGACAAATCCGTTGACTCAATCGCCGGTGTGGGCGCAAATGGACAGCGCGCCGGGCGGCGGCGCGCGTCCCACGACGACGTGGCAAGCCGGCGAGATGATTGACGACCGCTACGGCTTGCTCGTCCCTGCGGAAACGCCGCCGGGTGACTACACGCTCGAAGTGGGGATGTACGATCCAATAACGCTCGCGCGCCTGCCGGTGTTTGACGATCAAGGCAAGCGCGTCGCGGACGACCGCGTGCTGTTGGGTAAAGTCCAGGTGACCGCGCGATGACAAAACTAAAGCGCGCCACCTGGATCGAGTTTGCCGTCTTCATCGCGATCATCCTGCTCGCCGCGTTCCTGCGCGTCGACCGCCTGGATCAACTGCCGCCCGGCTTGCATTACGACGAAGCGTTCAAAGGCGTACAAGCCCGAAAGATTATCGACGGCTCCGAGCGTCCCATTTTCTTCACCGAAAATTTCACCGAAGAGCCGCTGCGGATCTACGCGACGGCGCTGGACTTTGTCCTCTTCGGCGATTCGACCTGGTCGCTGCGCCTCGTCTCCGCATTTGCCGGCATCCTCAACGTGGCAGCGCTCTATCTCCTGGCGCGCGTGTTGTTTCGATCACCCTGGGTTGCCGCGCTCGCCGCCTTCACGCTGGCGATCCTTTACTGGCACGTCAACTTTAGCCGGCTCGGCATGGAACCGATTCTCACGCCGTTGATGATGACGCTATCGTTTGGATTTCTGTGGCGCGCGCTCAGACCGATCCCCCAACTCCCTGCCCTCACCGGGAAGGGGGCGAGGGGGTTGAGTGACTTTGCCATCGCCGGCTTTTTTCTCGGCGCAACGCAATACACCTACAAAGCCGCGCTCTTTGTGCCGTTTCTTGTCGCGGGCTTTCTCGGCTTGGAAATTCTGATCGATCGAAAATTCTGGGCGCTGAATCGCCGCGGTCTGATCCTTTTCGTGCTCACCGCCGTTTTGGCTTTTGCGCCGCTTGGGTTATACTTCATCGCGCATCCAAGCGAGCTGATCGAACGCCCGAGTACCGTTTCCGTCGCGTCGTCCGGCATTGGCACGCTAGCAGACAACGCGGCCCAAGTCGCCGGCATGTTCTTCATTCGCGGCGATGAAAACCCGCGCAGCAATCTGCCCGGTCGCCCAGTACTCGATCCGTTCCTCGCCATTGGATTCGTTATCGGGCTGGTTGTTGCGATTGCTCAAATCCGCACACGCGAGTCGCGCTTGCTGCTGCTCTGGCTGGGCGTAATGGCGCTGCCGAGCGTGCTGACCGATTTCGCGCCGCACTTTGGGCGGGAGATCGGACTACCGCCGGTGATTGCATTGCTCGTTGCATTTGGTTTCGCGTTGGCGATCGAAACGGCGCGGCGCGCCAACTGGTTACTGCTTACTGGTTACGGTCTACTGATTACGGGTCTTGCGTTCAGCACGTACGCCAGCGTGAACGATTACTTTAACGTCTGGGGCACGCGCACCGGTCTGTTCGATTCGTTCGACGCGGGCTACCTGGCGCTCGCGCAGAAATTGCGCGAACAGCCCGCGGGCGAAGCGGTGTATCTTTCGCCGGTCGATCAAAACTATTACACAATTCAGTACGGGCTGAATGGGCGCGACGCGCGCAGTTTCGACGGACGGAGTGTCCTGGTCTTGCCGCCGCCCGGAACAACCGCCGCCTACGGCATCGTGACGCGCGAAGACGCGCGGACGCTGCCGCGCTTGAAGCTAATCTTTCCAGCCGGCAGTGCGGTCGAAACGATTTACGACCTGGCGGCAAAGCCGTACGCGACGATTTTCCGCGCCGCGGGCGCGCCGCACATCGCGCCGCAGACGCGCGTCAACGCGCAGGTGGGCGACGCGATCACGCTGATGGGGTACGACCAGACGCGCGACGCCGGCGCGATCACGCTCACCGTCTACTGGCGCAGCACTGCCGCGACACGCGACGATGATACCGTCTTCGTGCACTTGCTGGGACCGGTCAAGCCGGCAACCCAATCCTCGGTCTGGGCGCAAGACGATACGCGCCCCGGGCGCGGCTCGTTCCCAACGCCGCGCTGGCGCGCGGGCGAAGTGGTGATCGATGAATATCGCCTCGCGCTGCCGGCGAATCTTCCGCCCGCCGAGTATCAGATCGAAATGGGAATGTACATCTTTGAGACTGGCGCGCGCGTTCGCATGACCGACGCGAATGGCGCGCCGATGGAGAGTAACCGTGTCCTTCTCGAAAGAATCGCGTTACCGTAACATCGCGGCGCCTTCGCCGTACGCCCCGCCGCCGCGCGGCGGGCGACGCATCCCGCCGGGCTATTTCATCATCGGCGCGATCGCGCTGATCGTCCTGCTGTGCTGCTGTTGCGCGGGGTTGGCAGTCCTAGTTCTAAACCGCGACAACCTGCCGGGGATCTCGTCGCTCACCGGACCTTCGCCCACGCCGACGGTCGACAAGAACGCGCCCGTGCCGCTCAAGACCAAAGCGGTTGCCGACAACGGGGTGGAACTCACCGTCCTCTCCGTGCAGCGTCCGCTCCAAGTGGAAGGCGCGGTCAAGCTGCCGTCGGATCAACAATTCATCCTGGTCTCCGTCCGCATTCACAACACCAAGAAAACCGGCGCGCCGATCAGCGTGAGCGCTGCCGATTTTAAAGTCAAGGGCGATGGCGGGCTGGTGTACGACGCCAACCCCACGACCGTGACGACGCCGGACCAGCTCACGCAGAAAGACCTCGCGCCGAACGCCAGCGTTGACGCCGACCTGATTTTCCAGATCGCGAATAATGACAGCGGCTTGAAAATGTCCTGGAAAGCCGGCGCCGCCACGCGCATCTTTCTGCTTGAAGTTCAAAAATGATCCTCGTCATCGCCGCCGGCATCTGGCTGATCGCGCTGATCGTTGCTTTCACGCGCCGCCGCATCGATGACGCCGCGTGGCGGGACGCGCTGGCGCTGGGCGTGATCGGCGCGGCAACCGCCGGCTTTTTCTGGCGGCTCCTGTTCGGCGATGTGTGGATGCCTGCCGGCGGCGGCGACCTCGGACAATTCCTTTACCCCACCTACAAGTTTGCCGCGGAGTGGTGGCTGCGCGGCGTCATCCCGCTGTGGAATCCGTACCTCTTCGGCGGCATGCCGTTCGTCGGCGACATCCAGTCCGGCATTTTCTATCCGCTCAACCTTCTCACGTTCCTCGTTTCCAATCCGCTGACCTTCCGCGACCTGGAATTTCTTTCCGTGCTCCATTTCTTCATTGCCGGCGCGGGGATGTACGCGTTCTTGCGGTGGGGAAACTGGAAATTGGAAGCCGGAGATCGAAAGTCAGAATCGCGCAACTCTGATTTCCAGACCTCAACCTCCAACCTCCAACCTCTCGCCTCCAATCTCCAGTTATCCAGAACTGCCGCGCTCGCCGGCGCAATCGCATTTGAATTCAGCGACCTGTTCATCATTCATTTCGGAAACCTCAATCTCATCGCCGTCATCGCGTGGATGCCGCTGGCGCTGCTGTTCTACCGGCGCGCGGTGACGGATCGGCGCGCGGCGCTGGCGGCGCTTGCCGGCGTTTTTCTCGCCCTGGCATTCTACGCCGGGCACATCCAGATGTTTCTCTTCATCGTGATCGCGCTGGCGCTGATGGCGATTGGGGAAACCATTGACGAAGGACGAAAGACGGACGACGGAGGACCGCCGACGGGATTCGTCTTCCGTCCTTCGGCGTTCGTCTACCTCGCCCTCACCGCGCTCGTCGCGTTCGGGCTGAGCGCGCCCGTGCTCCTGCCCAGTATCGAGATGGCGCAGCACACCTTGCGGACGACGTTCTCGTACGATCAAGCCGCGCAGTTCTCGCTGCCGCCGGCGCAATTGATCGGGTTGCTCGTCCCCGGCTTTTTCGGACGCGGACCGCAAGACGCGTGGGGACCGTGGTCCCGCGTCGAGGTCGGCTACATTGGCGTGCTGCCGCTGTTACTCGCGCTGCTGGCGCTGATCTTGCGCCGCGACGCGCCGACGCGCTTCTTCGGCGCGTTCGCGCTCATTGGGCTCGCGCTCGCGCTGGGCGGCTATGCGATCCTGCACGGCTGGCTGTACCAGTGGGCGCCCGGTTTTGGGCAATTGCGCGCGCCGGCGCGTTTCATCGTGCTCCTCGATTTCGGGATCGCGGCGCTCGCGGCGTTTGGTTTCGACGCCCTGCTGCGCGAAATTCCGGCAGCGAGCCAAGCCGCGTTCAAACGCATCGTCCGTTTCGCGCCGTTCGTGTGGCTGCTCATCGCGCTCTCGGCGGGTTCTACCGCGTACGCGATGCTGATCCTGGGACAGAATCAGGATGCCGTGCTGTTTGCGCGGATCGCGAACGCCGCGAACGCGCTCGCCTTTTTCATTCTGCTCCTCGCGCTCGCGCTGGCGCTGATCGTCGAGCGCGGCGCGCATTTTTTCGATGATACCGCGTGGGCGGCGCTCGCGCTGGCGCTGATCTTCTTCGATCTGCTTTCGCTGGGCGCGTACGTCGACCTGAGCACCGACGATCCGAGCCGTGTGTTCGATCACCCGGACGCGGTCGCGTTCCTCAAGAGCGACGGCAGCATGTTCCGTATCGACGCGCGTGACACCGGCGTCGATCATGCCTGGCCCGCCGACACCTCCCTCGTCCACGCTTTGTTCGACGTCAACGGCGACAATCCGCTGGTGCTCGCGGATTTCGATCGCTACTGGCAATCGCTCGGCAGCCGCTCGGCCGCGCAGTACGATCTACTCAACATCAAATATCTCATCGCGCGTAAGAACGCGCCGCTCGACCGCGCCAAATTCAAGCTGGCGTTCGACGGCGATCCCGCGTTCGATATTTTCGAGAATACGCGCGTGCTGCCGCGCGCGTTCGTCACGTCGCAAACCCGCATCGTGCCGGATCAAGCCACCGCCCTCCGCATCCTGCACGATCCCAGTCTCGATCCCGCGCAAACGGTCGTGCTGGAAAAACCCGTCAGCGGTGGGCCACCGGCAGGGAACAGCGGATCGTCGTCCGCCAAGATTGTAGGGTACGGACCGAACGAGATTCTGCTGGATGTGAACGCGCCGAGCGCGGGCGTGCTCGTGTTGAGCGAGATCTATTATCCGGGCTGGCGCGCGTGGGTGGACGACCGCGAGGTGGAGGTGCTGCGCGCGGATTCTCTCTTCCGCGCGGTGGAGTTGAGCGCCGGCGCGCACCGCGTGCGGCTGCTCTACGACCCGGCATCGTTCAAGCTCGGCGTGGGATTGTTCGCGGTAACGGCGCTTGCGCTTACCGCGTGGGGAGTGCGAAAGAGAAAAAGGGTAACTGCCTAGT
>JBBIJS010000156.1:0-6999 GCA_037445855.1 Chloroflexota bacterium
CCGCCGGTTGCCAAGCCAATTGCGATATGCTAGAATCGCCGGCATGTCCGGCTCCTCGGTTGGCTACCTTCAACTCCTTCGCCAGAATCGCTCATTCACTCTTCTCTGGGGCGGGCAACTGGTCTCCAATCTTGGCGATTGGTTCAACAGCGTTGCCGTCCTCGCCTTGGTTTTCGATCTCACCCATTCCGGTTTTGCCACCGGCTTGATTATTATCGCGAGTACGCTGCCGGCGTTTCTTCTCACGCCCTTTGCCGGCGCGGTCGTCGATCGCTTCGATCGGCGGCGGATCATGATGGCGGCGGATCTTGTGCGCGCTGCGCTCGCGCTCGGCATGCTCCTCGTCCGGTCGGCAGATCAAATCTGGCTGCTCTATCTGTTCAGCGGCTTGCTCGTCACCTTCGCCAGTTTCTTCAGCCCCGCGCTCAACGCGGCGATTCCCAACCTCGTGACCGCAGAGGAGTTGCTCTCCGCGAACGCGCTCTCGTCCTCGACCTGGGGATTGATGCTGGCGGTCGGCGCGGCAGTGGGCGGGTTGGTGATCGCCGCGGTCGGGCGCGACGCCGCGTTCGCCGTCAACTCGCTTTCCTTCGTCGTGTCCGCCTCCACGATCTTTCTCATTCGCAAGCCGTTCGCGCAGCCCGCCCAAGCGCGCGCGCCGACCGGCGCGCCGCCGGGCACGTGGTACCAATTCCTGGACAGTGTCTCGTTCGCGAAAACGAATCCGCAAGTGGGCGCTAGTCTGCTGGTCAAAGTGGGATGGGGTTTGGGCGCGGGCGTCATTCTGCTGCTCACGGTCTTCGCGCAGAGCGTGTTCCACGCCGGCGATGCGGGCATCGGCTGGATGTACTCGGCGCGCGGCTTGGGCGCGCTGATCGGACCGTATCTCGCGCGCCCGTTCGTCGGACACGCGGTGGACAAGATGCGGCGCGCGGTGCTCGTCGCGTTCTTCGTCACCGGGTTCGCGTATGTGGGCTTCGCCGTCGCGCCGATTTTCTGGGCGGCGGCGCTCTGCGTGCTGCTGGCGCACATCGGCGGCGGGATCGTCTGGACGCTCAGCTCGACGATGCTGCAATTGCTGACGCCGGATCGATTACGCGGCAGAATCTTCGCCACCGATTTTGGATTGGTGACCGTGACGAATGCGCTGTCGACGTTCGCCGTCGGCGCGGCGGTGGAACACTGGGACGCGCGTTTCGTCGCGCTGGCGATGAGCGTGATCTTCCTCGTTTACGGCATTGTCTGGGGCGCGGGCGTGTTCGTCAGCCGGCGGCGCGACGCCGCGGGGTGGCAGTACCGCGATGACGCGCCAGTTTGAGCGCGCGCGGTTCTGGCGCGCCGAATGGCGCGTCCACAACGCGCCGAGCGACGGTTTCTTTCGACCTCGGACTGTGGTAATCTGTGGGACAGACCAGCAAGCCAGGTGAGCCGATGAAAGAAACAATCTTGCAAATTGACGGGTGGATGTCGTGCCTCGATGCGCGCGGCATCGAGAAAAAACTATTGACTCAGCGCGGGGTGCACCGCGTCGAAGCGAATTTTTCGAGCGGCACCGCGACCGTGCATTACGACGAAGCGCAAGTCGCGCTAACGGATTTGCAGAAATTCGTCGGGGAATGCGGTTGCGATTGCGCGGGCGAATCCGTTCCCCAACACCTCGTCACGCCGAGCGACCCGTCGGCGACGATGGGGATGCCCATGGCGCATGGCGGGCACGCGGGGCACGCGACACTTGCACCGCACGCAAGTGCAGGTGTGCCCGTGCCTGCCGCACCCGTACAAAAAGCGGGCGAACACGCGGGTCACGAAGCGCTGACCAGCGAAATGTCCGGCATGTCTCACGAGATGGGACACGGCGTCGGCTTGTCGATGGACGCGATGGTGCGCGATATGCGGAACCGTTTTCTGTTCGCATTGATTTTTGCGATCCCGATCTTTCTCTACTCGCCGTTGTTCACCGACTTTTTCAAGATCGTTTTGCCGGTCCCCTTTGGATTGAACACCAAAGTATTTTCGTTCTTTCTCGCGACGCCGCCGATCTTTTACAGCGGCTGGATTTTCTACGTCGGCGCGTGGCGCGCGCTCAGAAACGGTGTGCTGAATATGGCGGTGCTCGTCGCGTTGTCGGTGCTGGCGGGCTATGGGTTCAGCGTCGCCGCGACGTTTCTCTTCGCAAGCGAGGTCTTTTACGAAGCGTCTGCGCTGCTGCTCGTTTTCGTTTTGCTCGGTCACTGGTTCGAAATGCGCGCGCGCTCGGGCGCGTCGCAGGCGATCCTGGCGCTGCTCAGTCTCGCGCCGCCGAAAGCGACGGTACTGCGCGACGGGCAGGAGAGCGAGATCGCGACGGCGGAGGTGCGCTTGAACGATGTCGTCGTGGTGCGCCCCGGGAACAAGCTCGCGGTGGATGGTACGGTGACCGAAGGCGCGTCGTCGGTCGACGAATCGATGATTACCGGCGAATCGCTGCCAGTCTCGAAAAAGATCGGCGCCGCGGTCATCGGCGGAACGATTAACAAGACCGGCACGTTCAAATTCAAAGCAACCAAAGTCGGCGCCGATACTGCGCTCGCGCAAATCGTGAAACTGGTGCAGGCGGCGCAAAATTCCAAAGCGCCCGCGCAGCGGCTGGCGGACCGCGCGGCGCAGTGGCTTGTCGCGGCGGCGCTTGGTTTCGGCGCGCTGACGTTTATCGGCTGGTACTTTTTCGGCGCAGGCTTCGTGCCCGCCGGCACGACGCCGTTCTTCTTTGCGCTCACGCTGGCGATCACGGTCGTCGTCATTGCGTGTCCGGACGCGCTGGGACTCGCCACGCCCACCGCGGTGATGGTCGGCACGGGCTTGGGCGCGCAGAACGGCATCCTGTTCAAGAACGCGACCGCGCTCGAGCAAACGTCGAAGATGGACGCGATCATCTTCGACAAGACTGGGACGCTGACGCGCGGGCAACCGGAAGTGACGGATATAGTGGTGAGTGGACAGTGGTCAGTGGACGGCAAATCTGACCACTACCCACTACCCACTGACCACTTGCTCGCCCTCGTCGCGTCCGTCGAACAATCGTCGGAGCATCCGCTCGCGCAGGCGATTGTGAACAAGGCGAAGGCGCAGAAGATCGCGCTGAGCGCGCCGCAGAATTTTGATTCGATCCCCGGCATCGGCGCGAAAGCCACGGTCGGCGGCAAAACGATTCTCGTCGGCAATCGCAAGCTGATGAGCGACCACCACATCGTGTTCGGCGACGCCGCGTCGGCGGCGGATGCGCTGGAGGGCGCCGGGCGGACGGTGGTGTATGCGGCGATCGACGGCGCGCTCGCGGGCTTGATCGCCATTGCGGACGCGCCGCGTGAAACGTCGAAGGCGGCGGTGGCGCGCTTGCGCGCAAGGGGCATTCAGGTCGCGATGCTGACCGGCGACAACCGCGCGACGGCGGCGCGCATCGCCGCGGAATTAGGAATCGAGACGGTGTTTGCCGAAGTGCTGCCGGGACAAAAAGCAGACAAGGTGAAGGAATTGCAAGCGCAAGGAAAACTTGTGGCGATGGTGGGCGACGGCGTGAACGACGCGCCCGCGCTCGCGCAAGCGGATGTAGGAATCGCGATTGGCGCGGGAACGGACGTCGCGATGGAAGCCGCCGACGTGGTGCTGATGAAGAGCGATCCATTCGACGTGGTGAAAGCGATTGCGTTATCGAAAGCGACCGTTGCAAAGATGACGCAGAATCTGTGGTGGGCGGCGGGCTACAATACCATCGCGTTTCCGATCGCTGCCGGCGTATTTTTTCCCGCGTTCGGCTTGATCCTGCGTCCCGAGATCGGTGCGATCGCGATGAGCGGCAGTTCGCTCATCGTCGCCCTGAACGCGCTCCTGCTGCGATACACGAAGCTGGCGGAGGGCGCCGGCGCATAGGAATCGCACGCGGTCTTCACAGGTTCTTCACAACTATTGGATATAATCAACTTGGAAGAATAAGAGCACGGCATAAAGTCGCGTGTGTCTTGTCGATTTTGCGGGAGGCGAAAAGTGAGAAACACAGGAACACTTCTTGGTATTGTTCTCGTCGTCGTGCTGGTGCTCTTTGTACTTGGCGGCGCGGGGATGATGGGGTTCGGCATGGGCGGCTACGGCGGCTATGCAGGCATGATGGGCGGCTACGGAGCGCAGGGCTTTGGGTTCAATCCGCTTGGCGCTATGATCTCGCTCGTGTTCTGGGCGCTGATTATCGGCGGGGTAGTGCTGCTCGTCGTCTGGTTGGCGCGGAACGCGGGGCGCACCACGTTGACCGCGCCGGCGGGCGAATCGCCGTTGGACATTTTGAAAGTGCGCTACGCCAAAGGCGAAATCACGAAAGAGCAATTCGACGCGATGAAACGCGATCTGGGGGTATAATATGGACCGAGTGATTCCACTGCTCGCGCTCGCGCTGATTGCCAGCGGCGTCGTCGGTCTCGGCGCGGTTGGCGCGGTGTTTCAATCACCGCCGCCGTCCAACGCGCCGAACCAAAGTTTTGCGCCTTTCGGGATGATGGGGCGTAGCGGGATGATGCGCGGTTACGGGTACGCGCCGCCGGTGAGCGCAACGCCCGTGCCGGCAACTCGACCGATCGATCGGGAGATCAAGATCACGGCGCGTAATTTACAATTCGATCCCGCGCAGGTGACCGTGAAACAAGGCGAGACGATCAAGTTCACCCTCGTCAATGAAGACGCCGCGGCGCACAATCTGATCAGCCAGGACGGAAAGATCGGATATACGTTCCTCCCGCCGAACGCGACGCAATCGGTCGTCTGGGTGGCGGCGGCAAAAGGTAACTACACCGCGGTCTGCACGTTTCACGCGGGGATGCAGATACGAATTAGCGTAGAATAAAAAGGAGAAAACGAAAATGATGGGCGGATTCGGTTATGGAATGTTCGGTGGCGGCGCGTTACTGATGCTCGTCTTCTGGGCGCTCGTGATCGGCGGCGCGGTGTGGCTGGTGGTGACGCTCGGGCGCGGGAATCAAGTCGCCGCGGGCACAGCGTCCCCGGGGCAATCGCCGGTGGACCTCTTGAAGGTGCGTTACGCCAAAGGCGAAATCACGAAAGAGCAATTCGACGCGATGAAACGCGATCTCGGCGCGTAAGGTTCGCGGAAACAAGGTGGCATAGACTCGCCGCTTCCAATCGGAACGCGGCGAGTTCGTATTTGCGCGACGAGTGCGAGAGTGATATGATTCGGGCGAAGGTGGGCAAATGAACAGCAATCCGCAAAAACATATTCGCGTTGTCCTTGCCGACGATCACGCGGTCGTTCGCAAAGGCATCCGCGAGTTTCTCGAAGAGGACAAGGCGATCCGCGTCGTCGCCGAAGCGAGCGATGGCGCAGAGGCGGTCGCGGCAATCGCGCGCGACCAGCCCGACGTGGCGGTGTTGGATCTCCAGATGCCGCGGCTGAATGGGCTGGACGTGACGCGCCGCGTGAAGAAGGAATTTCCGAACACGCGCGTGTTGATCCTGACCGCGTACGACGACGATCCGTACATCTTTGCCGCGCTGCAGTCGGGCGCCAGCGGCTACTTGCTCAAGACCTCCAGCTCGGACGAAATCGTGCGCGCGGTTCACGCCATCGCCGCCGGCGAATCGGCGCTCTCGCCCGGCGTTGCGCGAAAACTGGTGCAGCGCGCCGCCGGCGCTGCGCCCTCGCGCGCTGAGACCGTCGAGCCGCTCAGCGACCGCGAACTGGAGGTGCTGGGGCTGGCGGCAAAGGGCTTGAGCAACAAGCAGATCGGCGTGACGCTCTCGATCAGCGACCGGACAGTTCAGGGACATCTCGCCAGCATTTACGCCAAGACGCACGTGCAGACGCGCACGGAAGCCGTCCTGTTCGCGCTCCGCGAGAAATGGATCACGCTGGAATAGCATGTTTCGCGATTATCGAATCCAAATCCTTCTTTCGATTCTTCCGCTCGCCATCGTCGTGACGGTCGTAGCCTATCTAGGCGTCAACAGCCACCAAGCCGCGATGCGCCAGATGGTGTCCGACCGCGACAGCGCGCTCGCGCGCGTCGGCGCCGCGGAATGGTCTGACGCACTGGCGAGCCACGCGCGCTTGCTGCCGACACTCGCGCCCGATCCGCAAGCCCTCTGCGCGGCGGCTTGCCTCGCGTTCGACGGCGGCGTGGCGTTGTTCGACCGCGCGGGCAATTTGGTGCGCGCTCAGCCCGCGGCGGATGTGTGGGCGGGACGCCGCGCGCGCGTCGCTGCGCTCCTCGCCTCGCCCGGCGTCGCGTTCTCGAATCCATTCGATGATGCCGGGAGCACGCGCGTGCTGGTCTCCGTCCCGACCGACCAAGGCGTACTGGTCGGCGCGTTTGCTTCGCCTACGCTGGCGGATTTGGGGCTGGGAGGATCGGCGGCGGCGTACGTCGTGGACGGGCAGGGTCGCATCATCTGGCATCCCGATCCAGCGCGCCTTGGCGAAGATTTGTCGCAGCACGATGGCATCGCCCAGGTGATTCACGGCGTGTTCGGCGCGACGCTCCATCGCGACGCGCGCGGCATCGAGTTTGTGATCGGTTACGCGCCGATCGCGCCAACGGGCTGGGGGGTCGTGATCGAAGAGCCGTGGGCGAATTTCGTCGATCCGATCTTCCAGTACTCGGTGCTGCTGCCCCTCGCGCTGCTGGCGGCAGCGGTGCTCGCCCTGATCTCGATTTATTTTGGCGTGCGGAATGTCATTCGCCCCTTGCACAACTTGGCGCAGACGGCGAACCGCATCGCGTTCGGCAACTATCACGCCGCCGCGCAGCCGGTGGGCGGCATCCGCGAGATCGAAGAATTGCGTGAAACGCTGGATTCGATGGCGCGCCAATTGGAAACCGCGCAAGCCGCGATGCAAAGTTACTTGGGGGCGATCACGCGCGGGCAAGAGGACGAACGGATGCGACTGGCGCGTGAACTGCACGACGATACGATCCAGTCGCTCATCGCGTTGCAGCAGCGCATCGAGATGGTGCAAAA
>JBBIJS010000157.1:0-6998 GCA_037445855.1 Chloroflexota bacterium
AGGCGGTGCATCGCGGCTTCGTGCGCGAGGCGCGTGCGCGTGCTCGGCTGATAGAACGCGGTGACGAGCGTCTTGTCTTTCAGCAGATCGCTGTTCTTGCGATTGCGCGCGATCGGCTCCAGCCGTTCCGCGATTTCAAAGACGCGGAAAAATTCCTGGCGTTCGAACTCCTTGAGTGACAGAATGTCGCGACCCATAAAACTGCGCATCGGAATGCCTCCTAAAAAGATTTGGGATTTATTATTGTGCAGGGGCGCGGTCTCCCCGCCTTTACCCGCCGGCTTGCTTGCCGACACGGCGAATGACGTGAAAGTGAAAATAACCTGGGACGAAATAACTCTGCGAGTAATCAATTACGCGCCCGTCGCGCGTGAACAGTTGGGCTTCGAGTTTGTGCAGCGGCTCGCCCGGTGGCAGATTCAATTGCCGCGCGATCATCTTGTTTGCCGATTCGATCATGATGTCGGTGCGCGAATGACTGAGCGACAAGTCGCCGCGGCGAATCAACAGATCGAGCACGGAACCGCGAAAGGTGCGGTCAAGGTTTTGGCGTTGAAGGATCGTGGTGGGGACGACATCGACGAGAAAAGCAATCGGCTGCTTGCCGGTCGTGATGACACGCGCCACGGAGAGGACAAGGGTCTCGGCAGAAATCTGCAGGCGCTTGGCTTCCGCGGACGTGGCAGCGCGCTCTTCGATCGTCGGTTGACCCATGCGGGTCTTCAAGCCGATGCGCTGCGACAGCGTCTCCAAACTTTCCAGTTCTTCCAACCCCGCGTCAAGGCGAGGAAGTTGCGACGCGAATGTTCCAACGCCGTGGCGGCGGGTGACGACGCCGCGCTGCTCGAGCTGGGAAAGCGCTTCGCGGATGGTCGCGCGGCTGACGGCAAAGCGCTGGCTCAACTCCGTCTCGGACGGCAACATGCCATTGTCCCGCGCCAGATTGCCCGCATCGATGCCGGTGAGGATTTCTTGAACGACTTGGCGAGCGAGGGGGATACTTTTGCGAACCATCGATTTTGACATCCGCGAGAGTGCAGACGACAGTCGTCTGACAACTCACATTATACGAAAACACGGGGAAATGTCAAAATGCGCCTACGCGCTCCATTCACTTACCCAACGCTCGGCGTCCGGCATTCCACTCGCGCGCGCGGCGCGCGCCACTGCGTTCACGTCGAGCGGCACGCGGCGTAGTTCGACCGCTAGATTTCTGCCGCGCGCATCGACGATGGCGTACTCGCTCCACGGCGGATGCCGATCTTGTTGGCTGATCGAGCCGCGTGCGAATGGCATGCCGATACTCCCAACCGTGACCACAAACGCGTCGAGGTAGCGCCGCAGCATTTGCTGATGGGTGTGCCCGCCCGCCAGCACCGTCGCGCGGCGATCGCCGATCATGCGCGCGAGTTCGTCATCCGGCGTCGTCGACAAAATGACATCCGCGTTCGCTTGAGGCGAGCCGTGATAGCAGAGCAGCGTCGCGCCGTTGTCCAGCGGTGTTTGGATCGTGGGTTGAAACGTTCGCATGAAATCAAAGTCGGCGGGCGAGAATTTTTCCATCGCCCAGTTCAGCATCGTCATCAAACGACGCTCTCGCTCAGAATTTGGATCGAACGTCTGCGGAACGAGAAACCAATCGTCGGTATTTCCGCGAACGATTGGGCAGCCAAGATCGCGTATGTGTTCGATCACCTCGCGCGGCTGTGAACCGTTGGCTGCTACGTCGCCCAGGCAGACGATTTGATCGACGCGCGCCGTTTTGATATCGGCGAGTACGGTTTGCAGCGCAACCAAATTGCCGTGAATGTCAGAGATGAGTGCGATTCGCATGTATCAACCTCATTGGATACTCATGAACACAGATGAACACAGAAAAATCAGTGTTTGTCAGTGTTAGTCTGTGTCCCAACGAATTTTGGCAGCAGCGCGTACCACTCCGCCGCGCGCACGACATCGTCGACGCGGATGTGCTCGTCCACTGTGTGCACCACTTCTTCCTCGCCCGGACCAAAGCCAACCGATGGAATGCCGGCGGCGCCCGCCCAGTACGCGCCGTTCGTCGAAAAGTTCCACTTGCCGGTTGTCGTATCCATATCCAGCGCGCGTGACGCTTCGACGGCGGCGCGCACGAATGGATGCGATTCCTCGAACGTCCACACCGGAAAGACTTGCTCGTGCTCGCGCACGTAGCCGTTGTAAGATGGCTGCGCGTACTGCAGAATTTCGATTTCGAAATCTTGCGACGGCAGCAACGCGCGCACTTGCTCCAGCGCTTGCGGCGCGGTCTCGCCGCGCGTCAAGCGGCGATCGAGCACGATCGCGCAGCGGTCGGGCACGACGTTGAGCGAGCCAGCGCGCACGTCGATGTGCGTCGCGACAATCGAGCCGCGGCCCAAGAATAGATCATTCGGCAACTCAGCGTCCAGTTCAGGAATCGCGCGCAGCACATCCTGCATCTTGTAGAGCGCGTTGTCGCCGAGCCAGTGCGACGCGCCGTGCGCGCTGCGTCCGCGCGCGGTCACGCGAAATTCGACGCGCCCTTTGTGTCCGCGATGCACACGCAGATTCGTCGGCTCGCCGATGACGACGAAATCCGGGCGGACGCGTTCTTCTTCCGCGAACACCTGCGCCGACAAGCCCTCGCACCACTCTTCAATCGAGCCGAAATAGTACGCGGTGACGCTGTGCGCGTCGAGCAAACCAAGGTCGTGTGCGATCTTCAAGCCGTAGAGCATCGGCGGCGTCGAACCTTTTTCGTCCACCGTGCCGCGTCCGTACATCAAGCCGTTTTCGACCGCGCCGCTGAACGCGCCGTGCTGCCATTCGCGCTCCTCGCCGACGCCGACGGTATCGAGGTGCGAGTCGTAGAGCAGCACGCGCTTGCCGTCGCCGATGCGCGCAACGATGTCGCCGTACGGCGCGTAGTGGATGTCGGTAAAGCCGAGCGCGCGTAGTTCGCGCTCGACGCGCGCGGCAACGTCGCGGATGTTGCCGTCGTAGCTCGGAATCGCGACGATCTCGCGCAGGAAAGAAATGATCGCGTCGCGGTGGGAAGCGACGCGGGAGCGGATCAGGTCAATCGATTCAGACATTGAGTTCCTCGTTTTTCAATTCTCGCCGCGACGCGCTTCACGTCGGCTGCACTTGCGTGAGCGGCTACGCGTTGCGCACGTGCGCGTTGAACGTCGTCAGCAACGCCCACGCCAGACCCCACAACGAAAACACGATCACCGTGGGTGCCGGACCGATGTGTTCGAGCAGGACACCAGACAGCGCCGCGCCGAGCGGTTGAAAGCCGAACGCGAGCAAACGAAACGTGCTGTTGACGCGGCCCTGCAGCGCATCGGGAATGAGGGCGAGACGGTAGCTGAACTGCACGATGTTGTAGATCGGGCCGTTCAAGGAACTGAGCGCGGAGATGACGCCGAGAAGGATAAAGTGCGGCGCGACCGCGTACAGCGGAAACAAGAGCGCGGTGATCCAAACCGTGGTGACGATGACACGCCCAAAGCGGAATCGTTTTTGGCTCTGCCCGCCGACGAGCGATCCCACGATTCCACCGATCGCGCCGATGCTGAAAATGAAACCGATCTGAGCATCCTGTGCGCCCATGTTTTTTGCCAACACGATGACGATCAATGGAGCCGCCGCGCCGACAAAATTAAGCCCGCCGGTCAGGAACGCCATGAACCGAACGAGCGGATGCTGCCACAGCCAAGTCAGTCCCTCGCGGATTTCAGAGCGCAGATCGAGTTTCGTCTGGGCGCGTTCCGTTTGAAAACGCGTCTGGATGAAAAAGAGCGACACGACCGACACGCCGTACGAAATCGCGTCGGCGATGAATGGCGCGGCGCGGCTCAGCGTCTGATACAAAACCGTGCCGATGGATGGCGCGATGATTCCCGCCGCGGCAAATGCCGCTTCGTTCTGCGCGCTCGCTTCCGGCAATTGCTCCTTGACCACCACGCGCGGCAGCGCCGCGACTTCGGCAAGGTTGAAAAAAACGAAGAGACTGCCCTCAATCAACCCGGCGAGGTAGAGCTGCCAGATCGTCAGCGCGCCCAGCGCCATCGCCAGCGGAACGCTCGCCATCGTCAGCCCGCGCCCGATGTCGCACAGGATCATCACGCGCTTGCGGTCCCAGCGATCGATCAACGCCCCGGCGGGCAGACTGAAAATGATGTAGGGCAGCGATGCCAACGCCGCGGCAATGCCAGCCGCCGCCGGCGAGCGCGTGAGTTCGAGAATCAGCAGCGGGTAGACGATCTGCGACGCGCCCGTGCCGATCGTCGAGATGACTTGTCCGCTCCACAACAGCATGTAATCGCGATTGCGAAACAGCGAGGGCGGCGTGGACTGATTCATCAACCGAGTTTGACGCTCGCGCGCACCGTGCCGGCGCGGTCGTGACGCGCGGTCAGCTTGACGACGCCGCCTTTCGGCGCGCGCACGACCCATTCGACTTTCAAGCGATCCTCGGTTGGATCGCCCACCGCCCAGCCGACCGGCGCAGTGGGTTTGTAGGCGCGCCCTTCGAGTTGTCCCAGCTCTTCGCGCGGTTTGCCGGTTTCCAATTTCCCTCCGCGCGGCAATTCGATTTCGCAGACGATGCCGCGCGTCAGTTTGTTTTTCGCGGCTTGCTTCGTTACGTTGGTCGGCAGCCAACCGGTATTGTGCACGACCATTCGCACGCGATACGCGCCCTTGCCCAGCGGCGTCGCGCTCGCCTCGAGCAATTCCAATTTCGGCGAGATGAGCAAATGCCAGATGAGCCAATCGGCGAACGGCGCGATTTCCTTTTCCAGAAATTCGGGCGGCGGATTGCGGAACGCGTACATTTGATTCCATCCACCGAGTTCGATCTTGCCGAGTTGTGGGTGATCGAATGGATACCAATCAATGTACCCCTTGCCGCCGAGAGATTGATCGCTCCAGCGCAGCATCGTCACATCGTCTTCGGCGGGATGTTCGCGCATCCAATCGATGTACTTGTATTCTTTGATGCCCGCCTGTCGCTGCGGGCTCCACAGCTCGACCGTCCACGCGAACACGCCGAGATGATCGTACATCCAATCGTCGAAGACGCCGGTGATGACTTCTTTGGGATGATAACGAAATTCGTGATAGACCGAGATGTTGGGATACCCGGTGAGGTCGGTTCCCTGCTTGCCGATCTTCTGGTACGTCCACAAATCTTCCGCCGGGAACGAATCGTCGCTCTGCGCGCTGTACGGTCGCAGGATCGCGCCGGTGTACGTGTGGAAGGCGACGCCGCCGGTAATATTCGGATGACGCGTGATAAAATGGACGACGGCGCGGACCTCGGGTTCTGAAGTGGGGAACGGTCCCGCGCCATCCTGGGTATGTTCTTGACGCCACTCTTGCGGAAAATTGCGATTGAGATCAAGCCCTTCCTTCTTCGGCTGTAGATTGATCGTCACGCCGTCGAAATCTTCCAAGCGACCTTCCGGCAGCAATCGATAATACTGCCCGCCGGTCTCGGTCGGATCGCGGCGCATCAGCAAGCGCGGCTGTTCGGGATTCACCTTCCACGCGCCATTCGGATCGAGAATACGCATCAGCAACATTCGCCCATCACCGTCCACGTCTTCTTCCACCAGCCCACCGAGCGGCTCTTCATCGTACGGATACGGCCGCGTACTGGAGCGAATGATCCGGGGCTGGTCGGCGAGCGCGAGTTCCGCGCCGTCCGGATTGAAGCGCGGGCAGACGTAGAACGCGCGCGTGTCGAGCACGCGTGTGATGTCGGGTTTCGATCCGTACTCTTTGACGAGTTTGTTGATGAGATACAGACATGCGCTGGAGGGCGAGACTTCGCTGGCATGAATGTTGCCGTCGACCCACAACGCCGGTTTTTCTTTTGCCGCGCCGGTCGCCAAGTTCGTCACCGTCGCGACCCAGATGTCGCGCCCCTCGAAACTCTTGCCGATGCTCTCGACGCGCACGAGTTGCGGATACTCTTTGGCGAACGCTTTCAGGATGCGGGTGAGTTCGTTGTAGCGATAGTACTTGTTGAAGCGAACGTCCGGCATGGTGATTCTCCTGTGGGTAGCTTTGCAATGTGTCCTATACAGAGCGCTTTCCTTGTGCGCTCGAGATGCGTGGAAGCGTCGCGCATGTTCGAATCGTGACTTGTATTGCGATGACGTCGAAGAAAAGAAATGATCGCGTCGCGGTGTTGCGCGACGCGATGGTGGATACGGCTATTGAGATTTTGCGATTTCAGACCAATTCATCAAGCAGCAACCTTCTTTTCGGTCTCCATCCACGCAGGACGATGTGATCCGTAAAGCACATCCGGGTCCATGTCCGCGCCGTTATCCCAAACAATCGTGCCTAGATCGTCGTCTACCCGCACAGAGTGAAATAGATTCGGGTCATGGCGCAGCGGCTCGAAGATTTGACCATGCAGAAGTTGTTCAAGGTCAACCACCTTTTGTTCACCGTTGGAGAATTCCAACCGGACCCGAAATTTCTCTAGCGGTTTCACGGAACGGACAAGCATCATCATTCCTCCTATTCCAGCGGCTCAATTCGCGACGGCTCTAGCCCGTCACGGGCTCGCTGCCAGTTATCAAGCAGCTCGGTGCGGTGCAGTACCGCCCATTCCAAGACCAACGATAATGCTCGACGCGGAATGTTCCCTTCCATGATTTCCAAGGTTTCAATGCTCATTTGGGCACGATGCTCGCCATACTTGATGTGAAAATGCGGCGGCACGTGATCGTTGTAGAACATTAGACTTTATCGGAAATAAGCCAGCAGGAGAATTAGGACACTGACGAACACTGAAAAACACTGATGTTTTATGGCTTTGTCCGCGTTCGTCTGCGTTAGTCAGCGTCCGATTCTTATTACCGATAGAGTCTATTGTGATTTCGACGCCAAAGAAGCGGCTGATTGTCGGCATAGATCACCTCGCTCATTTTACAACCAATTTGCGCGCACGGCAATCTTGCGGATATTCTTTTACT
>JBBIJS010000158.1:0-6952 GCA_037445855.1 Chloroflexota bacterium
ACCTTTACATCGTCGGCAATGTACGCTACAATTCGATCCAGCCGCGTCTGCGCGCTCGAACGCGTTTCCGAAAACGCGCGCGCGAACTCGGAATAGAATTTGCGATTGATCGCCAGCAGTTGTTCGACCGTTTGAGAATCCACGAATGGTTACTTTCGACAAAGCTCAAAAACAAAGATATGCCGATTGGACGCATAAGCATCACGCGCCGCTCGACATTGACGCGCATGCCGATGAACTGCGCGCGCTGTTTCAAGCCGTGCGCGCCGCCGAGACGATCTCGCCGCGCAAACTGAATCGCTTGATTCTGCGGCACCTGCACGCAGACGGTCAGCCCGTCACGCAGGACAAGATCATCGCGGCGTACCGCGCGCTGGTCGCCCGCGACCTGATCCCGTTCGAGCAGACGGTGTTTGATCGCCTGCGCCTGCGACCGGTCCGCACCAGTTCCGGCGTTGCGCCGGTCGCCGTGTTGACCGGCGCGTATCCGTGCCCCGGCGAATGTATCTTTTGTCCGGAGGCAAAGGGTTTCCCAAAAAGTTATCTGCCGCTGGAACCGGGCGCGCAGCGCGCCGCGCTCGCAAACTTCGATCCCTTCAAGCAGACGGCGATGCGTTTGCAAACGCTGGCGGCGAACGGTCACGCCACTGACAAAATCGAATTACTGATTCTCGGCGCGACCTGGTCGGCGTATCCGCACAAGTACCAGGAGTGGTTCATCCAGCGCATGCTCGACGCGATGAACGGCGCAGCATCCGCGTCGCTCGCGGAGGCGCAGCAGACCAACGCGACCGCTGAGCGCCGCAGCGTCGGGTTGGTGATCGAGACGCGCCCGGACAGCATCACGATGGCGGAAGTGCACCGCCTACGCTGGCTCGGCGTAACCAAAGTGCAACTCGGCGCGCAGAGTCTGGACGACACGATTCTTGCGCTGAACAAACGCGGGCACGACGTTGAGGCGACGCGGCGCGCGGTGCGCTTGCTCCGGCTCGCCGGCTTTAAGCTGCATCTGCACTGGATGCCGAACTTGCTCGGTGCAACGCCGGAATCCGACCGCGTGGATTTTCGCCGGCTGTGGGACGACCCCGCGTTGCGTCCCGACGAATTGAAAATCTACCCGTGCGGTCTGATCGAAAGCACAGAACTCTACGCGCACTATCAGCGCGGCGAGTATCGCCCCTACACCGACGAGGAACTGACGGAGTTGATCATCGATTGCAAGTCGGTCGTGCCGCCGTACTGCCGCATCAACCGCGTGATCCGCGACATCCCCGCGAACTATATCGCCGCCGGCAGCACGGCATCGAATCTCCGGATGGTCGTTCAGCGCGAGATGAAGCAGCGCGGCTTGCAGTGCCACTGCATCCGCTGCCGCGAGGTGCGCGCTGAAAGCGTCGATGCGGACGCGCTGCAATTAGAGACGACGACGTATGCGACCGACGCGACGACCGAACATTTCTTGAGCTACGCCACGCCGCGCGGCAAGCTCGCCGGTTTCTTGCGGCTGTCGCTGCCCTTGCCCGCCGCGTCGCCCAACGAAATCCTCGACGAGTTGCGCGGCTGCGCGGTCATCCGCGAAGTTCACGTATACGGGCCCGCGCTTGAAATCGGCGCGGCGAGCCGCGGCGAGGCGCAGCACGCCGGGCTTGGCACGCGCTTGATCGACCAAGCGATGCAGATCGCGCGCGACGCGGGATTCAAGCGCATTGCGGTCATCTCCGCGATCGGCACGCGCGAGTATTATCGCCGTCTTGGCTTTGAACTCGGCGAGTTGTACATGGCGCGCGCGGTAAATGGATAATAAGCCAAATCGAAGACGATTGCAAACGGAGGACTGCAATGGATTTTTCGACTGACGAAAAACTGCTCAAGACACTAAAAGAGATTCGCGAGTTCATGCGCGCTGAAGTGTATCCGCTTGAGCGCGATTTTTTGTCCAAGCCGTTCCACGAACTCTTGCCCGCGCTGAACGAGAGACGCGACAAGGTAAAATCGCTCGGCTGGTGGTCGCCGTCCATTCCAAAAGAGTACGGCGGCGCGGGCTTTTCGTTCACCGACTTCGCGCACATCAGCGAAGAACTGGGACGCGGCTTGCTCGGTTATTACGCGTTCAACTCGCAAGCGCCCGATGTCGGCAACATGGAACTGCTCATCAACTTTGGCACGCCGGCGCAAAAGGAGAAATACCTACTACCGCTCGTGCGCGGCGACATCCGCAGCTGCTACTCGATGACCGAGCCGGACTTTCCCGGCTCGAATCCGGTGTGGATGGGCACGACCGCGGTCAAGGACGGCGACGATTACGTCATCAATGGACGCAAATGGTTCTCCACTTCAGCCGATGGCGCGGCGTTCACGATTTGCATGGCAATCACCAATCCCGACGCGCCCAAGGCGCATCAGCGCGCGAGCCAGATCATCGTCCCGACCGACACGCCGGGCTATCGGCTCGTCTGCAACACACCGGTGATGGGACACGCCGGCGACGATTGGGCGAGCCACGGCGAGGTCGCGTTCGAGAATTGCCGCGTGCCGCAGTCGCATCGCTTGGGCGCGGAGGGCGAGGGCTTTGCGCTCGCGCAGGAGCGGCTGGGACCGGGGCGCATCTACCACTGCATGCGCTGGATCGGCATCTGCGAGCGCGCGCTCGAGATGATGTGCGCCCGCGCCGCGACGCGGCAGCTCGCGCCGGGGACGCTGCTCGCGTCGCGGCAGATCGTCCAGGCGATGTTGGCGGAGAGCCGCGCGGAAATCAACGCAGCGCGGCTGATGGTGCTCCAAGCCGCGTGGAAGATCGACCGCGAAGGACAGCGCAAGGCGCGCGTCGAGATTTCGACGATCAAGTTCTTCGTCGCGGATGTGCTGCAAAAGGTGCTCGATCGCGCGATTCAGGTTCACGGCGGACTGGGCGTCACCGACTATACGCCGCTCGCGTTCTGGTATCGCCACGAGCGCGCCGCGCGCATCTACGACGGCGCAGACGAGGTGCACAAGACCGTCGTCGCACGGCAACTACTGAAAGAGTACAACGTCAAGATCGATTTGGTGGGCACATGATATTCTTCACCGCAAAGAGCGCAAAGGACGCAAAGAGAAATTCTTGTTCTTTGCGCTCTTGGCGTCCTTTGCGGTTCAAGAACTGGGTAGATCGTGAACAATAGTCTTATTGACCAGCCGCGTGATGTTCGCCGCGGCGAAGAATTACCAATCGCCAATCTCGCCGCCTACCTGCAACAACATTTGTCTGACTTGCGCGGCGATGTCGTCGTCAAACAATTTCCCAGCGGGCACTCGAACTTGACGTTCTTGCTCCAGATTGGCGAGCAAGAACTCGTGCTTCGGCGTCCACCATTCGGCGCGAACATCAAGACTGCGCACGACATGAGTCGGGAGTACAATATCCTCTCGCATTTGCATCCGGTCTACAGTAAGGCGCCGCGCCCGCTGCTCTACTGCGACGATGAATCGATCATCGGCGCGCCGTTCTACGTGATGGAGCGCGTGCAGGGAATCATTCTGCGCGCCCAGCCGCCGCACGGGCTGCCGCTCACGCCAGGCGTGATGCGTGATCTATCGCTCGCGTTCGTCGATAATCTCGCCGCGATCCACGCGGTGGATTACCACGCGGCGGGCTTGGGCGACCTCGGTAAGCCCAACGGCTACGCCGCGCGCCAGGTACGCGGCTGGACGGAGCGGTACGTCAACGCTAAGACCGACGACATCCCGGACATCGAGCGCGTCGCCGCGTGGCTCGCCGACGCGAAGCGTCTGCCGCCCGAGTCCGGCGCGGCGCTGATTCACAACGATTACAAGTACGATAACCTCGTGCTCGATCCAGACGACTTGCACATCCGCGCGGTGCTCGATTGGGAGATGGCGACGATTGGCGATCCGCTGATGGATTTGGGGACATCGCTGGGGTATTGGGTGGAGCAAAACGATCCGGAGGAACTGCGCGCGCTGGCATTCGGGTTGACGAGGTTGCCGGGAAATTTGACGCGCACAGAAATCGTGCAGCGGTATGCGCGGGTCAGCCGCCGCGATGTCTCTAACATTCAGTTCTACTATGTCTACGCGCTCTTCAAGATCGCCGTGATCGTCCAGCAGATCTACAACCGCTACCAACAAGGTTACTCGCACGACCCGCGCTTTGCGAATATGATCGACGCGGTCAGGGTTCTTGGCAAAACGGCGGTACGCGCGATTGAAAATGAGTAGAGACGACCCGGCGGGTCGTCTCTACTTTTTTGCCAGCGGCAGTGACACCGTGAAGGTACTGCCTTTCCCCACTTCGCTCTTGACGTCGATTTTGCCATCGTGCGCGTCCACAATCCATTTGACGATGGCAAGTCCCAAGCCCGTGCCGCCGCCGGTCCCGTCTGCGCGTAAACCAAGGGATGCGGGCACACGTGCGCGCGCCTTGTCGACGCGGTAAAAGCGGTCGAAGATTTTCGCCAGGTCTTGCGGCGGGATGCCGACGCCGGTATCTGTCACCGCGACGCGCACTCCCTCAGTATCGCGTTCGAGCGAAAGCGTCACCTCGCCGCCGCTGGGCGTGTACTTGATCGCGTTGTCCATCAGGTTCAAGAACAACTGCTTCAGGCGGTCGGGGTCGCCCAAGACTTGGGCTTGATCTTCAGCGCCCAGCGTCACTTTGACGCCGCCGGCGATCAAGCGCGCTTGGCGGTACACGTCGAGCAGCAGCGTATCCAGCTCGACGACACGTTTTTCGATCGTGATGCCGGCGTCCGCCTGCGCGAGGAGTAACAAGTCCTGCACCATCCGCTGCATCCGCGCGGATTCTGAATCGATCGCCGCCAGCGAGACGTTGCGCTCGTCGACGTTTTCGAACGCGCCGCGCCGCAACAGATCGAGGTTGCCGCGGATCGCGGTGAGCGGCGAGCGCAGTTCGTGCGACATATCGGCGACGAAACGCTGCTGCGCGCGGAACAGCTCTTCGATCCGCGCCAGCATTTCGTTGAAGGTCGCCGCTAGCCGCCCGACTTCATCCTGCGTCTTCGGCTGCTCGACCCGCCGCGTGAGATCGCCCGCGCTCGCGATGCCGCGCGCCGATTGCGTCATATGATCGATCGGCGCCAGCGCGCCCCGCGCGAGCAGCGCGCCGACGACGGCGGCGAAGGCAAGCCCGCCGACAATGCCAAATCCAAGCAGCGTGGCGAGGCGCTGGAGCGTATCGTTCACCGACTGGAGCGATTGCGCCACCACGATCACGCCGACGATGTGACCGCGCGCGTTGAGCGGCGCGACAAATGCGCGCAGCGTCACCTGCGCCGTCGTCAGGTTCGTCAGCGTCGAGTCGCCCTGGTTCGCCCGGTCCAGCACGGCGGATGGAATGACGAGAACCTGATCGCTCAAGTTCACCGAGCGGCTGAGCGCCGTTCCATCCGTGCCCGTGATTTGCACGTAGATGCCGGGTGTGGCGAAAACGTCCGCCGCGGGCAGAAAGAGCCGTCCGCGCTCCAGAAATCCCCGAATATCGCTTTGCACTTGCAGCGCGGCGTCCGCGCCGTTCTGCACCTCGGCGGCGCGCGTTTGCAGTGTCCGGTCGACTTCATCGCGCAGACTGAAGGCAAGAATTGTGTAGAGTGCGCCGCTGAACGTGACGAGGATAACGGCGAGGAGTAGAACGTACCAGAGGGTCAAACGCAAACGGATAGACATGGCAGACAGTGTTCAGTGTTCAGTATTCGGTATTCAGTGTCATTTCGAGCGGAGCGAGCAATCTCTGTTTTTCCAGAGCTTTCTCGTCGCTCCGCTCCTCGAACTGACAGGCAGTGCGTAAGGTGAGCTGGTTACTCTTCTCTCAACGCGTAGCCGACGCCGCGCACCGTTTGGAGCAGGCGTGGCTCGTGCGACGCTTCCAATTTCGAGCGGAGGTAACGAATGTATACTTCCAGGATATTCGACTCGCCGCCAAAATCATAACCCCAGATGCGATCGTAGAGCATCTCGCGCGTCATCACCTGGCGCGGATGGCGGATGAAAAAGTGGAGCAGGTCGAATTCTTTCGTGGTTAGGTCGATCTTGCGCGTGGCGCGCGTCACCTCGCGCGTGCTGACGTTCAGCGTCAGGTCGGCAAAGCGCAGGACCGTTTCTTCCGCCGTGTGACTGCGGCGCAGCAGCGCGCGCACCCGCGCGATCAGCTCCTCGAAAGCGAAGGGCTTGACGAGGTAATCGTCCGCGCCGCTGTCCAAGCCCTTGACGCGGTCGGCGACAGAATCCTTCGCGGTGAGCATCAGGATCGGCACGGAGCCGCCGGCGCGCAATCGCCGGCACACTTCCAAGCCATCCAGCCCGGGCAGCATCCAATCCAGAACGACCAGATCGGGCGGCGTGTCGCGCGCGGCTTTGAGTCCCGCTTCGCCGTCCAGGCAAACCTCAACTTTCATTCCTTCGTACGTCAGCCCGCGGCGGAGAAAATCGGCAATCTTTTGTTCGTCTTCAATGACCAGGATGTGTTCTGCCATAAGGTCAACCTACAGCCAAGTAAATTTCCAGACCTCGCTCTGCGGCGAGATGGGCTGATCACCCGGGTCCCGCTTGATCTGGACATACCACTGATATGTGTTATCTTTTGCCTTTTGGTAAATTTCGAAAGGTCCGCCGTCGAGAATCCGACGCAGCGACAAGAACTTGTCCTGCGTTCTTCCCGCGATTGATTTTGGCGCTCCCGATTTATCGGTGTACGTAATGGTCACTTCGTACGAGTCGTTCGGTCCCAGAGCACACTGATCGCAAGTCCATCGGAACACAATATTATTACTGGCTTGTCCTTCGCCCGTCCAAGTTCCTCCATTCGGAATAGGACCAGTGACGGTTGGCGCTGGAAATGGAAATGCCGGCGGCGTAAGCGATGCTGCCAGTGCGGTGGGTCTGACCGCGCGCGTCGCGGTAGCGGTAATGGCCGGCGTGCTCGTTAGAAACGGCGTCT
>JBBIJS010000159.1:0-6930 GCA_037445855.1 Chloroflexota bacterium
CGCTGCGCTCGCCGCGCTCCAGATGCCACCACGCCGCGGACGCGATCATCGCGCCGTTGTCGACGCACAGTTTCGGCGGCGGGATGAGCACCGGCACGTCCGCGTGCGCGAGGATCGACTTGCGCAGACGCGTGTTCGCGGCGACGCCGCCGGCGAGCAGAATCTGATGCGCGCCAAACGCGCTTGCCGCGCTCACCGTTTTCTCCACCAGCACGTCGGTGACCGCGGCTTGGAAGCTCGCGGCGATGTCCGCGACAGGCACGCGCTTGCCAGCGAAACTGTGAACGAGGTGCAGCACCGCGGTCTTGAGTCCGCTGAAGGAATAATCGTACGTGCCGCGCAGCCACGCGCGCGGCAGCTTGAACGCGGCGGGGTCGCCGTCCTTCGCGGCTTCCTGAATCGCGGGACCGCCGGGGTAACTCAAGCCGAGCAGGCGCGCGACCTTGTCGAATGCCTCGCCCGCCGCGTCGTCCAGCGTGCGTCCGAGCATCTGGTAATCGTTGTGTCCGCGCATCAAGACGATTTCGGAATGTCCGCCGGAGACGATGAGTGCGATCGACGGAAACGGGTTTTCGATGGGCGCTGCCGGCGTCGCTTCCAGCCAGTTGGCGTAAATGTGTCCTTCGAGGTGGTTGATGCCGAGGAGCGGCAGGTCGTTGGCGAACGCCAGTGCTTTCGCGGTGTTTACGCCGACGAGGAGCGCGCCGGCGAGACCGGGACCGTGTGTCACCGCGATCGCGGCGAGGTCACGGAAGGTGACGCCTGCGCCGGTCAACGTGTCCTCGATCACCGGCACGATCTTGAGCACGTGCTCGCGCGAGGCGATCTCCGGGAACACGCCGCCGTACGGCGCGTGAATGTCGATCTGTGATGCGACGACGTTCGACAAAATTTTGCGGCTGTCTTCCACGACCGCCGCTGCCGTTTCGTCACACGAGGTTTCAATGCCGAGGATTAGAGACATTCTAAATCATCCCAGGGAACGTTGAAACGTTCAACGTTATTGTGGAATCGTCGCCAGGTACGCCTGGTTTCCATTGATGTAAAAAAATTTCTTGTTCGGCTCATCCACCGCGAGCGTCTTCAGCGCGCTGAACGCGTCGCGATTCTGGATGCCCGGCTTGAACTGCCGCAGGAATTTGCCGCTGGTCTTGTCGATCTGGACGATGCGCTGATTGCCGGCATCGGCGACGTAGACGCCCGCCATATTCTGGTTCGTGACCACTGCCACCGACTTGGACAGCGGCGCGTCGAATTCGCGGAACGCGAGGTCGTTCGGTTTGCCTTGCGTGAATCGCGCAACGGATCCGTCCGCGCGCGCCAGCCACACGTCGCCGTCGATGGCGAGATCGGTCACGCTGGCAAGATCGACGCTGACGCCCGGCGCAAAGTACGTGGTGGACGAGGTCCACGCGCCGTCCGCGGCGACATATTTCAAAATCTGATTGCGCCCTTGATCCACCAGGTACAGATTGCCGGCGTAACTTGCAAGCAGCGTCACGCGCGACCACTGCGCGCTGTCGCGCGCCGCATGCGAACTCCACGTCGATTTCGACGGATCGTATTCCAGGAACGCGCCGGTCTTATCGAGGGCGATCAGCCGATTGCCCTGATCCACCAGCGTCAGATCGATCAAGTCGCCGACCGTCCGATCGCCGGCTTTATCGCCCAACTTGAGAATGACACCATCGCCCGGCGTCGGCGTCACGGTGGGACCCGCGTCGTTCACGAGGTAGTGATAGACGCGCGACGTGCCGCGGTCGAGGATGTAGACATCCGGATAATGCGTGACGATGCGCGACGGGTTCGCCTTGGGATCGGAAAAAGTTGCGAACGACGGAAGGAACAGCAGCACTGAGATACCGTTCACTTTGTCGAGCTCATCTTGCGCCGCGTAGTACGCCGGGCGCACTGCCGGGTTATTGGGCATCAGGGCTTGCGCTTGATTGGTGAGCGAGATGGCTTGCTGAAACGAAAGGCGCGCGGCGTTCTTGTCCGTGTTGGACAGATTCTTTCCGGCGGCAACCAGCGCGGTAGACTGATTGAGGAGATCGGCGACCTGCGCGGATTGAACGCGCTGCTGCTCCGCGTGGGTGGTGAACCACATATATCCGCCCGCCGCCATCAACACGAGCGGAAAGAGCACCGCGAGGATGCGCCAGCCGGCTTGCCGCGCCGGCGGCGCAACGCGCGCGGGCGAATCATCCGCCGGTTCGCCCGGCAAAAAACTGCGGAGCAGGAACAGCAGCGCGCGGGCGAACGCGCGCGAGACGTTACTGATCGCGCGGTCGGCGGCGGCGCTGATATTTTTCCAATCGACGCGCGAAAAAATCACGGCGAGCGCTGCCATTGCGCCGGCGGTCACGCGCAAGAACGCAGCGCGGACGCGCGCCCAATCGATTTGGACGTGTGGCAGGTCCATCCTGGGTCGGAATGTCCTCGGCGCGCGCGGTTCGTCCGGCGCAGAGCGGCGCGGTGACGCCGGAGTCGGCGCGGGCGGTTCAGTCAGCGGCGCGCTATCGATGGGCGATTCAAGCGCGTCGTCGGCGACCGACAGATTTTCATCGAGCGTCGGAGTTGCCGCCAGCAGCGGCGCCGGTTCTGGGCGCGCGGGCGCGGCAGCAGCAAGCGGCAGCGCCGGGGCTGGCGCGACCGGTGTGACGCTCTCGGCGAACCGGAGCGCGATCACCGAGAGGTCGAGCGTGCCGGCAAGGTCTTCGAGACTCGCGATGATTTCGTCGGGATGCCGCTGCGCGAGCGTGTCCGCCAGTTCTTCATTGGACAGAAGATGCGCGAGCGTGCGCGTGGATAGCACTACCACGTCGCCGGGCTGGAGCGTGATGTGAAATTCATCCGGGTTGTAGGCGCGGCGCATTCCGATCGGCGCGGTGCCTTCAGTCGGAAAATTGCGCGAGGTGATGATTTGCGCGATCGCGTCTTCGTTGGGATCGAACCAAGGCGATTGTTCCGGGAATCGCCGAAGCGTAACGCCGCGGACGAAGCAGGTAAGCCCGGGACCGGCTTGGGCGATGAACAATTCATTTTCGCGCAGAATCGCCGCCGTCATCCCGGCGATGCGCCGCGCTTCCGGCGGCGTGTTCGCGTTAGTGGTGTAAAAGAATTCGTTCGCCGCGTTGACCGCCTGCGCGAGACCGAGCATGATGCTGCCGTGACTTGCCGCGTACTCGCGCCGCGCCGTCTCGATCAATTCGCGCGCGAGCGCGTCGCGTCCTTCGGCGTCACCGGTCACTTCCACGACGAGGTAGAGACTGCCGCGCCCGGGGTGGTCCGCGAAGAGCGCGCTTTCTTCAAACTGCGCGACATTGTCCGGCGAATCCTGCCACGCGCCGTCCACGATGCTGAGTTGTGCGATGGCGACCTCGGGTTTCACAGATGCAATTATACACCGTGCATCGCAGAATGTAAATGTTTTGCGGTAGACTCTTGCCGCGTTCCGCGATATAATACCGGCGGAGGACGGACGACGAAAGACAGAAAACCAGCATCCCCGTTCTGTCCTCCGTCTTTCGTCCGGCATCGATTCTTATGGGCATCCTCTATCTCGTTGCCACCCCAATTGGAAATCTGGAAGACATTACGCTGCGTGCGCTCCGCGTCTTGAAAGAGGGGGCGCTGATCGCCGCCGAAGACACGCGCACCGCGCGTAATCTCCTCGCGCATTTCGGCATCGTCACCCCGGTCACGTCGTACTTTGAGCACAGCCGGCTCGCCCAACTCGACCGCATCCTAGACGCGCTGGAGCGCGGCGATGTCGCGGTCATCTCGGAAGCCGGCATGCCCGGCTTGTCCGATCCGGGCTATGAACTCGTGCGCGCGGCGCTGGAACGCGGCATCCGCGTCGTGCCGATTCCCGGCGCGAACGCGCTCACCGCCGCGCTCGTCGCGTCCGGCTTGCCGACCGATCAATTTGTTTACCTCGGTTTCCTGCCGCGCCTGAAAAGCGCGCGCCGCAAACTGCTGCAATCGGTCGCCGATGAGCCGCGGACGCTCGTCGCGTACGAAGCGCCGCACCGCGTCCGCGCGAGTCTGGACGACATCGCCGCCGTCCTCGGCGACCGTGCGATCTGCGCCGCGCGCGAGCTGACCAAGCTGTACGAGGAATTCTTTCGCGGCAGCGTGACGGAAGCGCGCGCGCGTTTCGCCCAGACCGCGCCGCGCGGGGAATTTACGCTTGTGATTGAGGGAAAGACGGAAGACCGACGACGGAGGACGGAGGATGAAGGGCGCTGGGACGATGCGCGCGTGCGCGAGGCGGTGCGGGACTTGATCGCGGCGGGGCTGCCGCGCACCGACGCGGTCAAGCGTGTCGCGCGCGCAGCGGGTATCGACCGGCGCGCGGTGTATCAGTTGGCGATCAGCCGGTAGATATGTTGCTCTTCTATCGGCAGCGTGTTATACTTGCGGTCGATGGACTCGTCCCAACTCCCCAACCCTCCCATCAGCGAAACACCCTCCCGCCCCGCGCTCGTCGTCGGCGGCGTATGGATGCTGGCGCTGGCGGCGTTCCTGCTGTTCTGCGGAATGTGCTCGGCGCTTTTCTACATCATCCTGCCGTTCACGTCGCCGGCGAACTCAGGCACGGTGGACACGAACCTCGCTCTCGGCGCGCTCGCCGGACTGGGTGCGCTGCTGGGCGGCTTGTTCTTGTGGCAGAGCGTCGTGACGCTCCGGCAGCGTGATTCGATCAAGGCAGCGCGCGTGTTCCCGCCGGTTCTCGTTTTCATCGCGCTATTTTTCGTCGCCGTGGCGCTGGGACTCGCCGCGCTGGCGCTGCAATCGCTCGCGCGCGGGGCGTCGGCGGCGACGGTCGTCGCGTTCGTCTTCCCGCCGTGGCATTTTCTCGCCGCGAGCATTCCACCGATCGCGCTGCTGGCGTACGCGGCGCACCGTCTGGGCGTGGCGTCCAGCGTGCGTGCGCTGCTGGTCGCGTTCGGCTGGGGCGCGCTGGGCGCGACGACCGCCGCGATTGTGGCGGAGGTGTTGCTCGCGATCGGGTTTGTCGTCATCACCGCCGTTGCCCTCTCGCTTGCGCCGAATAGCCAGCAATTCATCGATCAACTCAAAACTCAACTTGAACTGGCGCAGCGGACGCGCGACTATTCGGCGATTGAACAGTGGATGAGCGATCCGCCCGTCCTCGCCGGGATCCTCGTGTATGCGGCGGTGCTGGTTCCGTTTGTCGAAGAGGCGCTCAAGGCGCTCGTCGTCGCGTTCATCGATCCGCGCCGCACGCGGCTGGCGGACGCGTTGCTGTGGGGCATCGCGGCGGGCGCGGGCTTTGGATTTTTCGAGAACCTGTTCAATTCCAGCGCGACGCTGACCGCGTGGGCCGTCGTCGCATTCTTGCGCGTCGGCGCGACGATCATGCACGTGGCGAACGGCGCGACGATGGGACGCGGCTGGTACGCCGCGCGGGTCGAAAGGAGGTGGAGCCGGCTTTTCATCGCTTACCTGGTGAGTGTGTTCTTTCACGCCGCGTGGAACGCGATCGCGCTGGTGCTGAGCAGCAACGCGGTGTTTTTCATCAGCCAACCGAACGCGCCGCGAACGACCACGTTGCCGGCGATCATGCTGGCGCTGGCATTGCTGACCGGATTGGTCACTCTTGCCGCGCTGGGACTGGGCTGGATCGTCCGCTCGGTGCGTTCCGCGCAAACCGATCTGCCCTCTTTAGAAAGGAGCGAATGAGTAAGGCAAGTCAGGTCAAGATTGTCACCGACTCGTCGGCGCATCTGCCGCACGAGCAGCGACAGAAACACGACATCGCCGTTGTTCCGCTCAAGGCGATCTTCGGGACCCGGGAGTACCGCGACGAGATCGATCTTTCGAACGCGCAGTTCTACGAAATGCTGCCCACGGCGAAAGAGCACCCGACGACGTCGCAGCCCTCTGCCGGTGACTTTATGGAGGTGTACCGCCCGCTGCTCGACGCGGGCAAGGAGATCGTCTCGCTGCACCTCCCGAGCAAACTGAGCGGGACGTACGCCTCGGCGTGCGCGGCTAAAACAGAACTTGAAACGCAACTCAAAAAAGCCGTGCCGCTCTCGATCGTGGACACGCCGTGGCTCTCGATGGCGCTGGGGATGCTGTGCATTGCCGCCGCGCAGGCGGCGGAAACCGGCAAATCGCGCGAAGAAATCGTCGCGATGGTGAACGCGCTCATTCCAAGACTCAATCTCATCTTCGTCCTCGACACGTTGGAATATCTGCGGCGCGGCGGTCGGATCGGCGGAGCGCGGGCGATGCTCGGCTCTATGCTGAACGTCAAGCCGATGTTGCAGATCGAGCACGGCTTGGTGGAACCTCTCGAACAGCCGCGCTCCAGAGCGAAAGCGTTAAAACGGTTGCTCCAGATCATGGAGGAGCGGACCCAGCACCAACCGGTGCACGCCTCGGTGTTGCATGCCATGTCGCCGGACGACGCCGCGGCGCTGGAAAAAGAAGTCCGGTCGCGGTTTCAGTGCAAAGAATTCTACGTCACAGAGATCGGCTCTGTCATCGGAGTGCATACGGGACCCAACGCCATCGGGCTGGCGTTCTACACAGACTAGCAGTCGCAAGTCATCGCCGACGGATGATGCTTTGCGAATGCTCATCTGGGAATGGCGATGAAAGATACCTATCCCCAACCCTTCCCTGAAAGGGAAGGGAGCAAGCGTTGGGTTTCCGGTCTCCCTTCCCTTAGAGGGAAGGGGCAGGGGTTAGGTTTCCGGTCTCCCTTCCCTGAAAGGGAAGGGAGCAAGCGTTAGGTTTCCGGTCTCCCTTCCCTGAAAGGGAAGGGAGCAAGCGTTAGGTTTCCGGTCTCCCTTTCCTGAAAGGGAAGGGAGCAAGCGTTAGGTTTCCGGTCTCCCTTTCCTGAAAGGGAAGGGAGCAAGCGTTAGGTTTCCGGTCTCCCTTTCCTGAAAGGGA
>JBBIJS010000160.1:0-6763 GCA_037445855.1 Chloroflexota bacterium
TGGGGCTCCCTGAAGGGGGCTTGAATATCATTGGATTTCGTGCTATCTTTTGACTCATCGGGTCGCGTGCCAGCAGCGCTTCAAAAAAGGAGAGCCCCATGAAGAGCAAACTCGGTTTGTACTTTATCTCGCTCGGCGGCATCGATGTTCCGGGTTACCTGGGGGCGGCGCAGCCGCGCATCGTCGTCTCCATGGAGCACAAAGTCGACATTTGGAAACCGGCGAAGCAAGCGTCGCCCAACACGTTTATCATCGGACGGCATTACGTCGACGACAACGATCAAATCTTTCAGGATGACCCAGAGGGTCGCGCGGAGAGATTTTTTGCCTTGATGAAAGATGAAGCGACGCAGATGCGCGGCATCTATGATGCGTGGATGGGCTATAACGAATCCGTCGTCCAATCGCCGGAGGACGCGCAGAAACTTTCGCGGTTCTATGTGCGCTGGGGCGATCTGATGCGCGCGGCGGGTTTCACCTCCGCCGCGTACTCCTTTGCGACCGGCAACCCTGCCCGCGGCGATGCGCGACCGGACGGATCGCTTGAACCCAACTACTGGCAATTCCTCGCCGACGGCTTGGGGCATTGCGACTTGTTGTCGCTGCACGAGTACAGCGCGCCGACGATGGATGTCTGGTCGGGCTCGCTCTGTCTGCGCTATCGCAAGGTGATGGATCTGCTGCCGTCGGAGGCGCGCCGGCAGATCGTCATCACCGAGACCGGCATCGACGGCGGCGCCGGACCGGCGAATCGCCCGCAAGAGGGCTGGAGAAGATTCACGACCGCCGCCGGTTACGTGGCGACCTTGAGTTGGTACGACCGTGAACTACAGAAAGACGATTACGTCATCGGCGCGGCGATTTTCGCGATGAACGGTTGGGGTGTCGGCGGATCATTTGGAATGGGCGATGTGTCGGAGATTCGCGATTACATCGCGCAGGGCGGCAGTCCAGCGCCCGTGGTCATCCAGCCACCGACCGCGACGACTCCGCCCGCCGCGCCGCAACCGAGCCAGCCAATACCCCCTGCTTCGCCCGCGCCACCAACGCCGCCGCCGGCACAATCGCCAACCACGTACACGGTTCAGTCCGGCGATACGCTCTACGGCATCGCGCGCAAATTCGGCGTGACCGTCGCGGCGATCGTCGCGGCGAATAATATCGCAAACCCAAAATTGATAAAGCCCGGTCAGGTACTGACGATTCCGCCAAAGTAGGGGCGACGCGTTCGCCAAGGCGCGTTTTCATCTGACAAGCGAAAGGAGAACTGCAATGCCAAGTTCATATACCGTCCAAAGCGGCGACACGCTGTTCGGCATCGCGCGTAAGCTCGGCGTGACCGTCGACGCGATTGTTGTCGCGAATAAGATCGCGAATCCAAGTCTCATCAAACCCGGGCAGGTGCTGACGATCCCGGATTCAACTGCCGCGCCCGCCGCGCCGCCCGCCGCATCGCCCGCGCCGGGACCCGCCGCGTCGGCACTAGCGCTTCCGCCGCCCACGCTGCTGGGACCCTTCCCGCATTTCAATTTGCACGATCCGTGCGCGCAAGACCCGGGCAACTTGATCACCAACGGGAGCATGGGACCGGCGAATCACGACTCGCCGTACGGCACGGTCGTCGATGGCTGGGATCCGTTTATCTTTAGCGGCACCCCGCCGAACTATCGGTGGGAAGATAATGAGATGATCGACCCGGGCGGCGCGCAGCAAATCTATTCGAGCAACACCTTCGACGCGGGCGTGCTGCAAACGGTGCGTAACTTGAAACCCGGCGCATCGTACATGGTTCGCTGGGGCTACAGTCTTGCCGCGAAATCGTACGATGGGCCCAACGTGCGCGTGCAGACCATCGGCAGAAAACTGGGAGTCGATCCGACCGGCGGCAGAGACCCGCACGCGGCGACGGTGCAATGGGGAGCGGATGTGTTTGATGGCAAGGGTGCGCTCAACTTGCCGCAGATGCAAATGATCTTCGTCGCGGCATCGACCAGTGCGACGATCTTCTGCCGCGCGATGGCAACCGACGGATCGGGCGGCGAGAATCGCTGCTGGATCGATGCGATCTGCATGGAAGCGCGCGCGGAAATCCCGGTGGCGTCGATCACTGCGCCCGCGCCGCCACCTCCGCCGCCGCAACCGGCTTCGCCCGCCGCGCCGCCCGCGCCGCCGCCGAGCGCCGCAACGACGTACACCGTGGTTGCCGGCGACACGCTCTACGCGATCGCGCGCAAGCTCGGCGTGACGGTGGACGCGATCGTCGCGGCGAACAACATTGCGAATCCGAGTCTCATCAAGCCCGGTCAGGAGCTGAATGTCCCGGCGAAGAATTAGGGCAAGTCGTTAATTGGTTGAGCGCGAAAACGAATGGGGCGGGAGTCAAACTCCTGCCCCACGCTTTTTGCCCGCCGCGTTTTTTCTTCGCTTCAATTCGCGCAGTACCTTCAAATCCTCGCGGTCTTTCACACGGTTCGCCGCGCGCTTCATCTTGATGAGGTCGTCAAGACTCGCAACAAAAATTGGCACGCCCTCGACGGTATCCTTCACGCGATTACGCCAAATGGTTTCGAACGTAGCGCCAACAGCCGAAGGATGGATATCGGTCGCGAGGATGTACTGCCGGAAGAGAATCTTTTTCGCAAGGACCTCGTCAACCGTTAGGTCGCTGACATCGTACCCGACTTGCGCGAGCGCTGCGATTGTGTGGCGTGCATTCTCTTTCGTCGGCTTGATGAGAATGTCAATATCAGCGGTGGCGCGCGCGTACCCGTGTGTTGGAAACGCGGTTGCTCCGATGATGACGTACTGGACGCGCTGGGCGTTTAACGATTTCAACAGACCTGAGATGTCCATGGCGGATCATTCGCTCCATCATTTCGCGCGAACGCGCGAACATTAATGCATACCGTTGCTGTGTTGTCAGCGACGAGAGATAATCCAACTCGAATTCCAACTCGCGCCGCGGGTCGTCGCGATCAAGTTTCAAAATCGGTGACATTTGTGAATCCCAACTCCGATGGGCTGACCTTCAATCTGAAATCTGCAAGCCCTAGAACGGCGAGTCCTCCGCGCCGCCGCGCGCAAGCTCCTCCGCTTTGTCCGGCGACTGTTCGCCCGCTACCGGACCTTCCACCCAATGATCGCCGTCGGACGCGAATTCCTTCTTCCACACCGGCAGGACTGCCTTGACGCGCTCGATGGCATAGCGCGACGCGGCGTACGCTTCTGCGCGATGTGGCGCGGCGACCGCGATGATGAGACTCGCCTCGCCAACCTTCACCTTACCGACGCGGTGCGCCATCGCCACGCGCACAGCGCCCCAGCGCGCGTAGATCTCGGCGATGATGTCGCGCAGCGTTTGCTCTGCCATTGCCGGATACGCTTCGTACTCCAAATGCTTGACCGCTTTGCCGTGCGCGTTGTCGCGCACCACGCCGCTGAACACGAGAATCGCGCCGGCGCCGGGGAACGCGACGCGCTGGACAAGCGCGTTTAGATCGAGCGGCTGGCGTGTGATTACGGCGTCTTGTTTCCCCCGCGCATCGGCGCGAAGGGTATGCCGTGCGTTTTTCGCTTTACGTTTCGCGCGCTGCCTTTTGCCTTTTGCCTTTATACTTTTCACTTGTCCACCGCTCACCGGCGGCAAGAACCCCACCTCGTCGCCGTCATGCACAAGCTGATCCGGCTGGGCGAGTTTCTGATTCACCGCGTACGCGGCGCGCACGTTTTCGAGGCGCGGGCTGCGCGCGGCGTACTGCTTCCACAGCGTCTCGACCGCCGTGCCGTCGGCGACCTCAGCCCATTCTGATTTCACGCCAATCATCTCGCGAAAGATGGCGAAGAACTTTACGTGAACGCGCATGGCAAACCCCTGACGGATGACGGAGGACGAATGTTTGTGCTCCGTCTTCCGTTGTTCGTCCTTCGTCTGTTTTACTTTTTCTCCCGCGCGCGCCAAACGAATTTAGCAGTCTCCATCACGATGAGCGGCAGCAGCGCGAGCGCGCTGACGAGCGCCCAATCGCGCAGCGACAGCGGCACAGTCTGAAAGATCGACTGGAGCGGCGGAAGGTACAGCAATCCCAGCAGCGTCACCAGGACGAGCGCGAACGCGCCAAGCAGGTACTTGTTGGAGAAAACGCCCAGCTGAAAGATGGAGAGCCGATTGCTCCGGACGTTGAACGCCTGCACGTTTTGCGCGAGGATGGACGCGGTGAACGCGACGGCTTGCGCGCGGTGCACGTTATTCGTCGCCAGAAATTCAATCGCGAACGCGGCGAGCGTGGAGATCGCGACGATGCTGCCCTGGAAGGTCATCAGCGCGAGGAGAGAGTTCGGCAGAATCCTTTCGTCGACCGCGCGCGGTGGGCGTTCCATAATTCCCGGCTCGGCTTTCTCGACGCCCAGCGCCAACGCGGGCAGACTATCGGTGACGAGGTTGATCCACAGAATCTGGATGGGCAGCAGCGGCAGGGGCCAGCCGATGATCGTCGCGATAAACATCGCCAACACTTCGCCGATATTGTGCGACAAGACAAAGTGAATGAACTTGCGGATGTTGTCGAAGATCGCGCGCCCCTCTTGGATCGCGGAAACGATCGACGCAAAGTTGTCGTCGAGCAGCACCATGTCCGACGCTTCCTTCGCGACATCCGTGCCGTTGATGCCCATCGCGATCCCGATCTGCGCTTCCTTGAGCGCGGGCGCATCGTTCACGCCATCGCCCGTCATTGCGACGATCTGAGCATGCGATTTGAGCGCGCGGACGATCCGGAGTTTGTCTTCCGGCGAAACGCGCGCGTAGACGTGCACGTCCAGCACGCGCGCCTCAAGTTCGATCTGGGTCAGGCGCTCCAGCTGCGCGCCGGTCAGCGTGCCGTTTTCATCCGGCGCGACGAGGTTGAGATCGCGCGCGACGGCGAGCGCGGTCTCTAGGTGATCGCCGGTAATCATCGCCACGTGGATGCCCGCCCGCATTGCCTGCGCGACGGCTTCTTTGGCTTCCGCACGCGGCGGATCGATCATTCCGATCAACGCGACAAAGACGAGGTCGCGTTCAACCGACTCCACGGTCAGCGCGTCGGTCGATTGAAGCGGGCGATACGCGACGGCGAGCAACCGCCGCGACTGCCCCGCCAAGCGCGCGTTGGTTTGCAGCAAATCCGCGCGCGTCGCGGCATCCAGTGCGATGACGCGGCTGCCTTTTTGGATTTGCGCGCACAATGGAATGACCCGATCCGGCGCGCCCTTGACGTACGCGACTTGCTCGACCTTTTCTTCCAGCGCCTCCAGCCGTTGCGCGTAGATCGTCGTCATCCGCTTGCGCGTCGCGTCGAAGGGCAACTCGGTGACGAAAGTGTATGCGTGGTTCAGGTCGTCCGCGACGCCGGCTTTTTTTGCGGCGATCAGGAGTGCGCCTTCGGTCGGATCGCCGATGACGCGGTAATGCTGTTCGTCCAGCGCCTGCAGCTCGGACGTGTTGCAGAGCGCGCCGATGCTGAGCGCGAGTTGGAGTTGCGGATCATCCTCGGCGCGGATCGGCTTGGCGTTGACGCGAAATTCTCCAATCGTCGAGAACCCTTCGCCTGTCACCGCGATGAGTCGATCCGCCAGCACCACCTCGCGGACGGTCAGTTCATTTTCCGTCAGCGTGCCGGTTTTATCGGAGCAAATGATTGTCGCCGCGCCCAGCGTTTCAACGGCGGGCAATCGCCGAATGAGCGCGTGGCGGCGCACCATCCGCCGCATGCCGAGCGCCAGCGCGATCGTGACGACCGCCGCCAATCCTTCCGGCACCGCCGCGACCGCGAGACTCACCGCGACCAGAAACATTTCTACCGGCTTGTCGCCGCGCAAGATTCCAAAAAGAAAGATGACGGCGACAATGACCAGCGTCAGGTAGACGATGAACCGCCCGACCTGGTCGAGCCGCGTTTGCAGCGGCGTCTCTTCCTCTTCGATCTCTTCGACCAGTCCGGCGATACGACCCAGTTGTGTGTGCATCCCGGTCGCGGTCACCACCGCGCGCCCGCGTCCTTGTACGACCACCGTCCCGGCGTGCGCCATGTTGACGCGGTCTGCCATCGAGGTTTCCTCATCCAGCGAAGCGACCGCGAATTTTTCAACCGAAGACGATTCACCGGTCAACGGGGCTTCCTCGACCTTCAGGACATAGGCATCGATCACGCGCGCGTCCGCGGGCACCAGGTCGCCGGAGCGAAGGAAGATCAAGTCGCCGGGAACGAGGTCAACGCCGGGGATGCTTTGCAGCGCGCCCTCGCGCATGACCTGCGCCGACGGCGCGGCAAGTTGCTTCAGCCCCGCTAGCGCGCGTTCGGCGCGATATTCCTGGATGAATCCGAGAATCGCGTTGAGGATGACGATGGCGACGATGGCAATCGCGTTAACCCATTCCTGCAGAAAGCCGGAGACGATTGCTGCCGCTATGAGGGTGAGAACGATGAAATCGGTGAACTGTTCCATGAACAGCGCGACGGGAGAGATGACTCTGCCTTCGTGCAGCTGGTTGGGACCGAACTCGGCAATACGCGGTTCGACCTGGGCGAGGGTCAGCCCCTTTTGCGGGTCAGTGCCCAGTTCGTGGAGGACCTGCTCAATTGTCGGAGTGTGCCAGGCACGCGGTTGGGTTTGGTTCAGCATGATGGATTAAAACAGAGGGCGCAGAAGATCATAGCAGGAATAATTGAATTGTAGGGGCGACCCTGTGTGGTCGCCCAGCGTTGTGGTCGCGCAGAGGCAGCCA
>JBBIJS010000161.1:0-6626 GCA_037445855.1 Chloroflexota bacterium
GTTCTCCGACAAACTCCTAGGTGAACCGTCAAGAACGAGCAGCCACCGACGATCGCTCGCCGGTGGCTGGTGGGTGGCAAATCCGGCTTGGGACAAACGGATTCCAAGAATTCCCCCGCCGCCGGATGAAAATACCGCACGCGGCTGGGTTCAAAGCCAAAGCCGATTGAACCGGGGCGAGCACGCGCGACCGCGGCTGCCCCGGTCTGATCGTCTAACTCTTCTTGCTGTCGTCCGCCGGCTGAATCGCCTCGTTGGCATAGCCAATCAACGGCCGGAGCAGATTCGTAAACTCCATCGGGAAAATGAACTTGGTCGACGCGCCCGCGCCCATCGCCTTGAGCGCATCGAGGTACTGTAAGCTCATCGTCTTGGAATCGATGCCCTTGGCAGCGTTGAACACGGTGGTCAGCGCCTCGGCGTAACCTTCCGCGGCGAGGATTTGCGCCTGCTTGCCGCCTTCCGCGCGCAAGATCGCGGACTGCTTGTCGCCTTCCGCGACCGTGACCGTCGCCTGCTTCTTGCCTTCCGCTTCCGTTACGACCGCGCGGCGCGTGCGTTCCGCGGACATTTGCCGCGTCATCGCTTCCTGAATCTCGCGCGGCGGCAGGATTTCGCGAATCTCGACCGCGGTAACCTTGTTGCCCCAGCGCTCCGTTACCTCGTCCAGTTTGGTGCGCAAGACCGTGTTGATGTGCTCGCGCTGCGCCAGCACATCGTCCAGCATAATATCGCCGATGACGGCGCGGAGCGTGGTCGTCGCAATGCCTTGCGACGCGCCGGCAAAGTTGCCGACCTGGATCACGCTTGCCACCGGGTCGACGACTTTCCAGTAAATCAAAAAGTCGACCGAGATGCCGGCGTTGTCCTTGGTGATCGTCGTCTGGTGCGGCACTTCGAGGAACTGCTCGCGCAGATCGACCCAGGTGGCATTCTCGATGAAGGGAATCAAGAACACCAAACCGGGCCCGCGCTGCCCGATGCACTTGCCGAGCCGGAACACGACCAGCCGTTGGTACTCGCGCACGATCTTGATCGCCAGCGAAAAAAGCACAATGGCAAACAAGACCAGAAAGAACCCGACGCACGTGAGAAAGAGTGACAGACTGTTCATACGCACCTCCTAGTGCGAACTGAGTTTTACTTCTTCACGACCTTGAGCCGCAGCCCATCGACACTGGCAACTTTCACTTCATCGCCGTTCTTGATCGATCCATCCGGCGCGAAGGCGCTCCACGTTTCACCCTTGACCTGCACCGTGCCGCTCGGCGCCAGATCGGACGTGGCGATGCCGCCCGCGCCCAGCATCGCTTCGGCGCCGGTCAGCACTGGATACCGATGACCGCGCACTGCCGCGCCCAAGATGAACAAGAAGAACGCCGTCATCGCTCCGCCCAAGCCGATCAGGAAAATCGGCGAAACGGAAACCGTAGGCATCGTCGGCGCTTGCGGCGTCAGCGGGGTAAACAGCAGCAGCCCGCCGAGCAGGAACATCACCAAGCCGCCGGCGGTGAGCACGATGCTGTTCAGTTTCACATCGACGACAAAGACGATCACCGACAGCACGATCAAAATCACGCCGCCCCAGTTGACCGGCAGATTACCGAGCGAGACAAAGGCAAGCACCAAACAAATCCCGCCGACGATGGCTGGGATCGTCGCGCCCGGGTTGTAGAGTTCGACCGCGATGGCGAGGAGGCCGATCTGCAACAGGATCAACGCGATGTTCGGATCGACAATCGTGTGCAGGAAGATCTCCGCGACGTTCATGTCGATATAGTTGATGCCGGCGCGCTGGGTGTGCAGCGTCACCTCGCCGGCGGCGGTCTTGACGGTCTTGCCGTCGATCTGGTTCATCAAATCATTCACGTCGTTCGCCATCAGGTCGATCACTTTGAGATTGAGCGCTTCTTGCGCGGTCGCGGCGACGCTGTTCTGCACCGCGTTCGCCGCCCAATCGGCGTTGCGTCCGCGCTGCTGCGCGATGTTCTTGATGATGCCGATCGAAAAGTTGGTGATCTTTGTGTTCTCGTCAGTCGGAATATTCTGACCGGATGAATCGACCGGATGCGCCGCGCCGATGGTCGTGCCGGGCGCCATCGCCGCAATGTTGCCGGCGAGCGTGATGAAGGTGCCCGCGGAGCCCGCCCACGCGCCGGATGGATAGACGAAGACGACGACCGGCACGCGCGCGTTGAGCATCCGGGTGGTAATGTTCTGCATCGCGTCCAGCGCGCCGCCGGGCGTGTTGAGAATGATAATCGCCGCCTGCGCGCCATCTTGCTCCGCGACGTTCAGTCCGCGGTTGATGTAGCCATCCACCCACGTGTCGATCGTGCCATCGACGGTCAGGACGTCAACGTGCGCGCCGCTCTGCGCGTGCGCCGTCAGCGGCAGCGCGAACGCGAGTAGAATCAAAAGGATAGCAAAGACGCGCAACAACTTTTTCATTTCACTGCACCTTCTGCCAATCGATCATCACATGACAGCCCGGAGTGTTTCCGCCGAGGTACTCCACGTCGGCGGGCGTGCCTGCCGGCGTCTTACCATCCGCGCTGACTACGAACACGTGGAACACGCCGGGGTCTTTGCCCCAGGTCAACTGGTACTGCCCCGTCGCGTTCGTCCGCGTTACGGTCAATGGGATGCCGTCCGCATCGTACCCCACCGCCGCGCCGGCAACCGGACGACTCAGCGCGTCGCGCACGACGCCGCTGACTTCGCCCGTGCCAATGCACGGTTTATCCGCGGCGACTGGTTTGGAAAAGAAATAGTTCTCCGTGCCTGCCGCCGGCGTCGGCGTCGCGGAAATGGCTTGTTTGCACAACGCCATCGCCTGTGCGCGCTTGTCGCCCACCGTAGCGTCCTTGGTGATTGCCAGCGATTTGTCGTACGCGCTGGCTGCCAGGCACCACGCGTTTTGCTTGCCCGCGAGTTCCGCGTACTGCGCGTACGCGTCGAGCAAACGCTTCTTGACATCGAAATAGTTCGGGTCTTGCTGATACAACGTGGTCAGCTTCTGAATCGCCGTCTGCCAGTTGTAGCCCGCGGCTTGCTGACCGTCGAGATACAGTAGCGCCAAGTCGCGCTGATGCGTCACGTCCGCGTCGCCGTTTTTGATCGCCAGCGCGGCGTCAAAGCGTTCGCGCGCCAGTTCGATCTGCCCCGCCGCGACGGCGTCCTTGCCGCCCGCCGTGTACGCGGTGTACAGCAGAGCGCTGACTTCCGCCGTGCGGTAATCCGGCTTGAGCGTACGCAATTGTTCCAGACGATTGATCGCGTCACTCCAGTTTTTTTGCGCCGCCAGATCGCTGGCTTGCTGGAACAATGTAGCAGCGACGATGTCTTCTTGCGGCGCGTTGGGAGTTCCACTGCCTCCCACCGTTTTTTGCAGCTCGCGGAGTTTCTGCTGCGCCGGCTCGTAGCTGCTATCGAATTTGACCGCGACCTCAAACTCGGTGTACGCCAGTTCGGGATATTCTTCCGCCAGATAGCCCAAGCCGCGATTGAAATGCTCGATCGCTAACTCATGGTTTTGCGATTGCAGCTGTTGATAACCGGCGATAAAACCCAAGCCGCCCGGAATGAAGAGCGCGCCCAGTCCACACGCCAACAGCGAAACGAGCAGAAAAAGTCCAATCCAAGACCGCCGCGAGCGCGGTTGCGGATCCACCGTTTCCAGCTCCTCGCCCGGAAAAACCGGGGCGTAATCATTCTGCCACGCGGGCGCGGGATTTGCGCGCGGGAACACACGCGCGGAGCGTTCGTCGTCCAATTCAGTCACTCGCTAATAACCTGGATGAATTTTCCCGGATTCAATTATAGTCTTATTCGGGCGGATTGTCGAATGGCGCGGCTTGACTTTGACACGACGCGGAGTGTGCGCTAGAATGGAAATGCCCCATGCTATTCTTCCTTACTTTCGCCACGGCGCTTTTGCTTTCCCTCGGGCTCACCCCGCTTGCCGCGCGAATTGCCACGCGCACCGGCGCAATGGATCAGCCCGCGCCGCGCCGCGTCCACGCCAAGCCCACGCCGCGCCTCGGCGGTCTGCCGATCTTCATCGCGTTCTTTAGCGCGATCGGTGTGTCGCTACTCTATCCACGCAGCGATCCGAACGAACTGCCGCGCCTGGTGGGTTTGTTGATCGGCAGCGCGCTGGTATTCGCCGTCGGCGCGTATGACGATTATCGCGAGTTGAAAGCGCTGCCGCAGCTCGCCGCGCAAGTAATCGCGGCGGGCGTCGCCGCGGGCGCGGGAGTGCTGATTCGCGAAATCCCCAATCCCTTCGGCGGCGCGCCGCTCGCGTTCGAAACCTGGTTCACGATTCTATTCACGCTCTTCTGGCTGATCGGAATGATGAACACCGTCAACTGGCTCGACGGCATCGATGGCTTAGCCGGCGGCGTGATCGTGATTGCCGGCGCGGTGATGTTCATCCACACCTATCGGCTGGAACAATATTCGATCACCCTCTTGGCGCTGGCGTTGGTCGGAACCGTGGTGGGCTTTTTACTTTTCAATTTCTTTCCGGCGAAAATCTTCCTCGGCAGCGCGGGCGCGAATGTGCTCGGCTTTGCGCTCGGCGTCCTTTCGATCATCGGCGGCGCGAAAGTTGCCACCGCGCTGCTCGTCCTCGGCATTCCGATTCTGGATGTCGCGTGGCAAATCCTCAGCCGCTTGCGCGCCGGCAAATCGCCGTTCTCCGCCGACCGTGGCCACTTGCATCATCGCCTGCTCGACCTGGGACTGTCGCAGCGCGCGATCGTCATTTTGTACTACACCTTCACCGCAATCTCCGGCGCGCTGGCGCTGCTGCTGCCCAGCGGCATCTACAAATTGATCGCGCTCGTCGTCATCGGAATGGGCGCGCTGCTCGTGCTCGTGAAACTCGGGCAGCACGCCGCGATTACCCGACCTCCCAAAGACGAAAACCGCGAGTGATCCTCGCGGTTTCTCTTCGACCCCCAATTCCTCGTCCAATCAAACGCGCTACTTGCGTTTCACCCGGTACTCCACGCGCTTGCCGCTGATCTGCTCCACCGACCGCTCCAGAATCCACAACGCCATCGCGATCAACCCGGTGACGATCACCGCGATGCCGAGCGCGAAGGTCAGCGCGTCGAGCAGCTGCCGCGCCAGCGTGACGAAATCCTGCGGCACCCGCGGCGTCCAGCCGAGCAAAAACAAGATCGCAACGCCGAGTCCGAAGAGCGTGATGACCGGTCCCCACGGCTCGCGGTCGGATTCACTGGGAATCATCGCGGTGCTGACCGCGAAAATAAAATACAGATCGAGCCAGGTCGTCCAATCGTACGCGTAATCGCGCACGCGCTCCACCGTTTGCGCCAGCGAGAGTCCCGAGTTGGGCCATACGCCAAATCCCCAGCCGACGATCAACCAAATCGCGGTCAGTCCAACGACGAACGGCGCGACGCCGACCAGACTCTCGCGAATCGGATCCGTCCGCGTGATGTTGACCGAGCCGAGACTGACCTGCTTCTTGCGCGTGTCGCCAATGCCAATGCTGATGCCGTTGGTGCGGACGAGCAAGAGTTTCGCGGCGACGTAATGACTGCCTTCGTGCAGCAGCACGCCCGGCAGCAGCAGATAAAAGAGGGATCGAATCGCGCAGCCGGGATTGCCAGTGAGCGCGAGCGCAAAGCCCTGGATGTGCCGGTGCAGCCATTGTTGTAGCAGAATCGTCAGCACGCAGACGATGAGGAAGAAGAGGATGGACATTGGTGGTAGACCGGTAAACAGGTAGACAAGTAAACATGGCTCCACTTGTCTACCTGTTTACTTGTTTGCTTGTTTTCTTTCTACTTGACCGCCGCTTTGCAGATCGCGACGAAATCCGCCGCGACCAGACTCGCGCCGCCGACGAGCGCGCCGTCGATCTCCGGTTGGGTGAAAAATTCGGCGACGTTCTTCGGTGTGACGCTGCCGCCGTACTGCACGCGCACCGCTTGCGCGGTCGCCTCGTCGTATAAATCGGCGAGCGCGCCGCGAATCGTTAGCCCGATCACGGCGTTCGCGCTCGCGCCGCTGGCGGCTTTGCCGGCGCCGATCGCCCAGATCGGCTCGTAGGCGAGGACGATGCTGCGCGCGTCGTCGCGCGCGATGCCCTGAAATGCTGCGCGCACCTGCCCGCCGACGAACGCGGCGGTCTGCCCGGCTTCGTTCTGCGCGAGGTTCTCGCCCACGCACACGATGGGCTTGAGATGATGCGCGAGCGCGGTCTTGATCTTCTTGTTCACCCCTTCGTCCGTCTCGCCAAAGTACTGCCGCCGCTCCGAGTGCCCGATGATGACGTACTCGCACACTTCGTTCAGCATCGGCGCGGCGATCTCGCCGGTGAACGCGCCTTTCGTTTCCCAGAACAAATTCTGCGCGCCCACGCACAGCGGCGTCCCGCTAACCAGCCCGGCAACTTCGGGCGCCGCGATGAACGGCGGGCACAGCACGACATCGACTTTGCCGCCGGCGGCAAGCCGCGCCAGGTCGTCGCGCATCGCGTTGACCAGCTCGCGCGCTTCGGCAATCGTCTTGTTCATTTTCCAGTTTCCAGCAATGATCGGTGTGCGCATGAAACCTCCCGGAGAAAGTATTCAGTGGACTGAATA
>JBBIJS010000162.1:0-6626 GCA_037445855.1 Chloroflexota bacterium
CAATCCGAAGACGATCAGAATCAGGGGCCACCCTTTCTGAAGGATCTCTTGCGTTTGCGGCACCGCTTCGGCGACGCCGACGAGCACCAGGACTCCGCCCGGCACCAGCGGCCACCAGTGCGACGCGCGTTGGACAATCAGTTGAACGACGAAAATCGCGATAAAGCCCAACCCCAGTCCGATCGAAACCGTCACGTCCGGCCGCGCCGCCGCGCGCTCGAACGCGAGCCCCACGCCGATGCCGATGAGAATGCACGCTGGGATCAGCAACCCGTAACTGCGGGTAAACACGTACGGGATCAGGAACACCAGTCCCAATAAGACCAAGAACAGACTGGGACCAAATTCAAAATACTGGACCAGCAGAAACGCGATTCCTAGTGCGATTAGAATCAAGCCGGGAATGATCTGTACACGATTTGTGCTCATCGGAATATCCTCTCGTAGAGACCGCGTGCCAAGTCGTGTCTACCCTCCGCACGCGATGAATGAGCGGCGGATCCGCTTCGCGCCCGCTTGATCGTAGGCGAGATAGTACGGCTTTTTCTGTTCGATCAACATGGCGGGATCCACCGTCTCGCCCTCGCGCGTCGCGTACACGCGCCCGCGCGCCACGAGCTTTTCCACATGATCGCGAATGCGTTTGTCATGCGCGCGGTCGGATTTGTGCAGATGCGATGAGATCACCGTACCGCTGCTGTTCACGTGAATCGCCAACCCATCCGAAACGTCGACCACCGCGCCGCTTGCCGCGCCCATGGCTTTGCCCTTCAACTGCACCGTGTGCGTCGAGGTGTATTGTAAGACCCGGCTCGCATCGCGCCGCGTCCGAGTTTCGATCAAGTGGAACTCTTGCTTTGGGACTTGGACCGCCTGCCGAAATCCGGATGGGAGGTCTTCACCGATCCGCACACTTTGGGTATCCACCATCACCGCCGCGCCAATCGACGCGCTCGCCGTACCGGCCAACGCGCTCGTCGTCGTGAGCCGCGCGCCCTTGGTCGACGCGACGCCCCTGACCGCGCTCGCGCTCAAGATGCGGCGCGCGACAAATGCTTTCTTCAAGACCGCGAGATACTTGCCGCCAAAATTCTGCGCGTTCGCCGTGAGCATGGACGCGGCAATCGTCTTGAACGCCGCGTCACCTTTCGGCGCGAGGAGCAGACCCTGCGCCAGTAAATGCCCGGCGTCCAACCGCGCCTGCGCCAGCGCGCTATCGGCGGGCAGCGCCGAATTCTCTTGGCGCAGCTGTCCATAGATGCCGACGAGCACATCGTAGAATGCGCCGGAGAAGATACGCGAGAAATTGTGTGATTCCGAACTGAGCTGGGATGCCGGCGCTTTTGCCGGCAGCGTATCCGGCGCGACATACTTGAACTTGTTCACCGCATCGCGCAGCGCATCCGGGGAAACCACCGCATCCGGATGACCCGAATCGGAGAGCGCACGCGCCAACTGCTCCGCCAGCCGCGAAACCGCGTTGCTCGTCACGAGGTCGCCATGATTCTCCGCCAGGATCGCCGCGCGCACCGCCGCGTCGCCCAGCGTGATGAGCAGCGCGGACATGTCGCCGAACGCTTCGTGGAACGCGCCTGTCTCGCTCAGCAGCGAGTCCCAGTAATCCGGATGATGCGCGTCGAGCACCGCGTGTCCGCATTCGTGCGCGACGACATCGCTGCTCTCGCATGCGTAGACTACCTGATTCACCTTTGGATCGGTGTTGTAAAAAAACTTGAGGGCGGTCCGATCGTAATACGCGTTGAAATCCTGCCCCGCGCGCGGAACGATCGGAAGTTGCGCGACTCCCGGCTGCCAGCCAAAATCCGCGCCGAAGAAATCGACCCACGCGGCGTACGTTAGCGTCAGCACGACGTACAATTCGCCGGCTTGAAATTCCGGCGTGCCCGGGTTGAACAAACCGCCCGCGCTGGTCCACCCCGGAATCGCGAAGGGTGATTTGCCGGTCGGCGGCGCGATTTGTTCTAACCCCAGCCCTTTGGCGTTCGGATCGTTGGTGAACACGTTGACGCGGCTGCCGGAACCCGTGCTGGCTGCCGAGTTAGCTGGTTGCGAACTCATCGGACCCTCCTCCATCCGCCCCGCGGGGCGGTCAGCTACGCCATGTAGGCGCGTTTCAAGCGCTTGCCGCCTTGCGCATCCGTCTGGACATACCACGGTTTGCGTTGGACGCGCAGCGCATCGGGGTCAATCGCTTCGCCGGGAGCGGTGAGATAGATCTGATCCGCCGCCGCCAGTTTCCTGATTTGGTCCTTCACGAGTTGGAGATGCCGCTCGTCCGCCGGCGCGATCTGGGACGAGACCAGCGCGCCGCGCGCATCGAATTGTAGCGAGACGTTCGCGCGTTCGTCCACCGTCACTCCATTCGCCGCGCCAAACTCCGCGCCGTCGAGTTTCATCTGGCTCGCGGTGTATCGCACCGCGCGCGCGCCTTGCGCGTTCTGGGTCACGCCCTCGAATTCGAGCGGCGCGTCCGGCGGCAAGCCCAGCGCGGCGCGGACGCGTTCGATGAAACCCGCGTCGCGCGCGGCATCGGAATCGATGAGGCGCAATTGATCGCTCATTTCACCTGCGCCGCCTTTCTATGACGACTGATTACGGTTTACCGCTCACTGACTGCTGCCCTCGCCGCTGCGACCGGCGAAAGAACCCTTGCTTCCTTGCGGCAGAATGGCTTCCACATCGCCGTGCGGGCGCGGGATCACATGAACGCTGACGAGTTCGCCGACGCGCTTGGCTGCCGCCGCGCCGGCATCCGTCGCGGCTTTCACCGCGCCCACATCGCCGCGTACCATCACGGTGACAAATCCGCCGCCGATGTACTCGCTGCCGATCAGTTTCACGTTCGCGGCTTTGACCATCGCGTCGGCGGCTTCGATCGAGCCGATCAATCCGCGCGTCTCGACCATGCCCAGCGCGATCATTTCTGGCGCTACCATAGTTCGAACCTCCTCTTGGGATTCAAGCTGCTTTTCTCGCGCGACGGACGCGCTTGCTTTCCCGCCCGCGCGCATTCCCGGTTTCCGATTTGATTTCGAATCCTGCTTCCGCGCTCGTTTACGTTTATCGGCGTCCATCAAGTCAACGCCATCGCGCAGTACGCGCAAAATTTCGCGTCACGCGGGCTTTGCTTCCCGCAGTTCGAACACACGTTGCGCGCGCGGGGTCGCGGCAGCGCCAAGCGCGGCGTGCGCTCAAACAGATTCTGCGCGACCCGGCGACCCTGCCCGAGCGCGCTCGCGTACAATTCGCGCATCCCGCTGCCGGACACCTTGTGACCGGTCTGGTACCACCGCACGATCGCCTCGCCGACCGCGTAGGTGCCGGCGTACGCGACCGCGACCTTGGGCAGGATGCCCCACACCGGGATCAAGCCGACGAGTTGCCGCGCGACCTGCCGCCACAGGAATCCCGCGCCGACCACGCCGCCGAGTTCCGCGACGTGATCCTGCCAGCGCGGCGACAAGCCGAGCGCCAGCCCAAGTTTGTAAACCATCAGCGCCTGATTCTTCGTCAGGATCACCACATCGGCAACATTGAACGGAAGGTCGAGCGCGGGAATGACTTCGGCGAGACCGGTGCTGAACGCGTACGTCGCGCTCGCCATCGCCGTGTCGTTAATGAGCTTGCGCGCAACCGCAAGACGAAAAAGCGGATAGCGCCGCGCCAGCGCAAGGTGTCGCTCCGGCAGCGCGTCCAACACGCGTGGGATGAATTCCGTCGCGAGCGAAGCGGGATCGTTCGCTGAACCGAGCGCGACGCGCGCGCCGCTCCACGCGGCAAGCGTCGCGCCCAACGGCTGGGTTTCGATCACTGCGTCCATTTTATTGTAAAAGACGAGGACGTTCCGCTCCGCGCGCTGCCACTCGGCATACACTGCCGCTTCCGCGGAATAGCCGCCGCGCGTCGCGTCCAACAGCAGCACGATCAGATCCGCCGCGCCCAGCTGCGCCGCCGCGTGGAAATCGGCTTCGATGGTTGGCGTGATGACTTTTTCGCGCGCCCGCGCGTCGTGCCGCAGCGCGGCGACCAGCGTGCTCTTGCCCACTTCCGCCGCGCCGACAAAAGCAAGAACGATCGGGTGCTCGGCTTCGTCACGCAACGGACGGATGTCGAGTTCCTTGAACGTCGTCCAGATGTTACCCAGATCGCGCCAGCCAGCCATTACAAACCCCGACGGAAGTCGAAAGACGGTGGACGGAATCCGCGTCCGTCGTCGGTGATTGGTCTCATGTCAGATGCTGCTTGAACCACTCCACCAATCGCCGCATCAAATCGAGTTGGTGATTCTTTTCGAGGATGCCGTGTCCCTCGCGCGGATAGACTACCATTTCGGTTTCGACGCCCAGGTCTTTCAGCGCGCGGAAAATTTCATAGCCCTGGCTGACCGGCACGTACGGATCGGCTTCGCCGTGCAGAATCAGCGTGGGCGTATTGACGCGCGCGATGAAATTCATCGGCGAGAATTTATCGTATGCGCCGCCGCGCTCGAACGGACTAGCGCTATTCGCGATCTGATCCCAGACGGCGAGGTTGCTCGTCCCGTGAAAGGATAGCCAGTTCGTGATCGCCGCGCCCATCATCGCCGCCTTGAAACGATTCGTCTGCGTGATGCCCCACGCGGTCATGAACCCGCCATAACTCCAGCCCGCGAGTCCAAGACGGTTTTGATCGGCAAGTCCTTGCGCGATACAATAGTCGACGCCCGCCAAAATGTCTTGCCAATCCCTTCCGCCCATATCGCCCACGTTCGATTCGGTGAACGCAACGCCCCAGCCATAACTGCCGCGTGGGTTTGGCAGCAGGACGAGAAAACCATTCGCGGCGAGCAGCTGCGCGCGCTGTCCCAAAGCATAATAGCGCGCTCCGTAATTGCCCGCCGGTCCGCCGTGCACCCAGACGATGAGCGGATAGCGTTTCCCTTTGCGATAGCCCACTGGCTTGACGAGATACCCCTGAATGTCCATCCCGTCGCTGCTCTTCCAGCCGATCTTTTCCGTCGCGCCGATTTGAATTTCATCGGTCTGCGGATTCACGCGCGACAACTGCTTCCACTCTAGCGCGCCGTTTTTCACGCGCGCGCTCCAAATGTCCGGCGGATTCTGCGCATCCTCGCGCGCGACCGCAAGCGTCGCGCCGTCGCGCGAGACGCTGAAATGCTGCCAGAAGCGATCCATAAACGCTGCGTCGCCCGACCACCAGCGTTTATACACGCCGGTCGCGGCGTCGAGCGTACCGATTGCCGAAGCGCCGGCTTCAAATCCCACGACGACGAACGCGCGTCCGTCGCTCGTCCACTCGTACGCTGAAACATCGCGCCGCGCGCCGGCGGTGAGATTCCGGACGCCGCTGCCGTCCACGTTCATCACGAACAGATCGCCGGCGATCACGCCGCGGTCGCTCCAGAGGCAGGAGATGAACGCGATGCGCTTGCCGTCCGGCGACCAGCGCGGCAACGCCAGCTGCTTGTGGCTTTGGGGGACGAAGATGGTTTTGGGCGTGCCGCCGCGCGCCGGCACGCGCGCGAGTCGCGGGCGGTACCACTCGTATTCCGCGGGCGCATCGGAGACCAGTAACACCAATTCGCGACTATCGCGCGACCAATCAAATTCCCAGATGTGGACGTCGCCTTGTGTAACCGGCTGCGTCGCGCGCGTCGCGACATCGAGAATCCAGACGCGCGCAAACTTCGGGTGTTGCTCGAATGCAATCGCGTCGTCGCGGCTTTGCTTGCGCTGTTTCTCTTCGTCCGTCGCGGCGTCTTCCATCAAGAACGCGATGCGCTTGCCATCGTGCGACCATTGGAACGCGAGAAGACTGCCCTGCTCGTCCGTCAGCGCCCGCGCCTCGCCGCCGGCGCGTTCGATCAAATAGATTTGCGGCTTGTCATCTTCGATTCGGTCGGAGAGGAATGCGAGGAAGGCGCCGTCGGGCGACCAGCGCGGCTGTGAATCCGAGCGCGGACCCGCAGTGAAGGCGCGCGCGCCGGAGCCATCGGCGTCGGCGAGCCAGATCTGGCTCTGCGGTCGCTGCGTGTCCGTCTTGAACACATCGGCGACGGTAAACGCGACCAACGTGCCATCGGGGGAAATCTGCGCGGCGTTGACGTTCTTGAGATCAAGCGCATCTTGCGCGGTGAGCGGGTGTGAGGGTTTTGGCATGAGTGACCTGCGCCTTTGCAGAAAGGATGAAGGCGTGACTGTGGCGCGGCGAAATTTCTCACGCCTGACCGTCCCCTCATCCTTCATCCTTACGTTTTTCGGAACGTGACCTTGCCTTGCATTTCGAGCGAATCGACGATCGCCATGATCACTGCGTCGGTCGGCGTGTCTTTGGTGATCGCGGTCTGCCGCGCGGAGCTGCCCTGCGCGATCAGCACGACATCGCCGATGCCGGCATCGAGCGTATCGATCGCGACAATCGGCTTGCCGACGATTTCGTTTTCGACCGACACTTCGCGAACGATCAGCAGTTTTCGTCCAACCATTTTGTCGTCTTTGATGGTGGCAACCACGTCGCCGACGACGCGTGCGATCAGCATCGCAGTCTCCCGGAGTCCGAATTGCTTTGATTATATGTCAGAAGGGGCGAAAGTCAAGACGGGGATT
>JBBIJS010000163.1:0-6549 GCA_037445855.1 Chloroflexota bacterium
GATGCCCGACACATTTTTCAGTCGCACGATTTTCACGTACAGCCACGACAATTCTATTAAAGCCGTCGCAGAAAATTTGGTGGATGGCGCAACCGTAGACAGTCAAGTGTTCGATTTTCTCGTTGGCTTGAATTCGCCATTGCCCGCACGGACAAAAATCATCGCTCGCTATGGACCGTTCGGCAGTTCGCCGTTGGTCGTCAATCCGAATCTCGACGCGAAATTGAAGGCGCAGTTGCGTGATACATTGTTGGCAATGGATGCGGACGCCGCTGGACGCCCGATTCTTGCAAAACTTGGAATTGACCGTTTTGTGTTGCCCGACGAACGCACTTACGATTCCGTGCGCGCGATGCGTGCACGCACGGGGCAATCGAAAAAATGAAATGGCTCTTCCGTTGGCGAAGTCTCTCAGTCCAACTTATCAGTGCGATGCTGTTGCTCACGCTGGGCTTGGGCTTGATTCGCACGTACTTGAATCGCGCCGAGGTCGAAGCGTTTGCCCGCGAGCAATTTCAGCAACGTAGCGTGGCGACTGCGTCGGCGTTTGCGGCGTACGCGACGGATGCGGTGTTGACCAACGACTTGTTTCGTCTTAACGAACTGATTAATGACACGCTCCTCAACAATCCTGATGTGCGCTACATCCTTGTGCTGAATACCGATGGGCGGGTGCTTCCGCAAAGTTTTGGTCGAGGTATTCCGAAAGGGTTGCTCGCCGCCAATGCGGTTGACGCGAAAGATCGTTATCACACCCAACGCATCAGCACCGAAGAAGGAAATTTAAGGTGGACCCCTTTGTCAAGACACGAAATGGTCAAAAATAAGGTGGAACTTTCTCCTCTCTGATTAGGTTCGGCGACTGACGCAGCCGCCGTCGTAGTAGCAGTCGAGTTTGTGGATAGTGTGGGCAACTTGGTTTTCAGTTGTCCACACTATCCACAAACCAGGTCGTCGGCTTGGCAATATTCAGTGTCGGCCAAAGTACACGTCGGCCGGGGTGCGATAGTCCAAAGCTTGATGCGGACGCTCGTGATCATAGAACTCGAAGTAGCGCGCGAGTCCCTGGCGCGCTTCGCGCGGGGTCGCGTACTCATGCAAATACACTTCTTCATACTTGACCGAGCGCCACAAGCGTTCAACAAAAATGTTATCCAAGGCGCGCCCGCGGCCGTCCATACTGATTTGCACGTTCGCCGCTAACAGCAACTCCGTGTATTGTGGACTCGTGAAATGACTGCCTTGATCGCTGTTCCAGATTTCAGGGCGGGCTTGCGCCAGCGCGCGCTGCACCGCACTCAACACGAAGGGTAGTTCCAGCGTTTGATCGAGTTCCCAACTCAGCACATAGCGCGAGAACCAATCCAGCACCGCGACCAGATACAGCCACGCGGCGCGGAGGCGAATGTAGGTGATGTCAATGCCCCAGACCTGATTCGGGCGCGTAATGCTCAGATTCCGCAGTAAATACGGGTAAATCTTGTGCTGGGCGCTCCGCTTGCTCAAGTTCGGGCCGGGCACAATCCCGGCAATGCCCATCTCGCGCATGTGGCGTTGCACCGCTTTGCGATTGACGATGAACTGCGGGCGCAAGACCGCCGCGATGCGGCGCGAGCCATAGAACGGATGTTCAGTGTAGATCTCATCAATGCGCTGCTTGATCGCCACTTCTTCGGCGGACGGTGGCGTCGGTAGGTAATACAGTCTGCTGCGATTCAAACTGAGCAACTCGGCTTGCGTCTTGAGAGTTAAAGTGCGTTCGGGACCGCGCTCAACGAGTGCCACGCGTTCGATCCGAGTCAATTGGGCTGCCAGATTTTTTTTTGAGCCAATTGACCTGGGTCGTCAATCGGCCGATCTCGGCGTACAGTTCTTGGAGACGCTCTTCATATTCAGCTTTCAGCGCGGTTTCGGCTTTGTGGTCCGAGCTGAACAAAGTCGCCAAGTCGCGCAGCACAATGGATTTCCATTCATAGATCTGGTTCGGGTGCACGTGCCGTGCGGACGCAATTTGAGCAACGGTCTTTTCTTCTTTTAAGAGTTCAAGCACTACTTCGGCTTTGAACGTGTCCGAATAACGTTTTCGCATGGTGGCATTTTACCACCTTATTCAGCACGCGTTTCGTGTCCGAATTCTTGGGTCCATTATAAATTCTTGGGGAGAAAGATTTGAAGGCATGTGGCTCCTCTGGTCGTCGAGGGCTGATTACTGATTACTGGTCACTGGCTATCGCGCCGCAAACCTCACCGCGTCCGCGACCACCACCGTCGATTGCGCCGGTTCGTACGTCGCGTCGGATAGCTCGACGTATTCGTCGCCGGTCGCGCTGAAATAGAACGCGCCGAGCGTCACCCATTGCTTGGAATACAACGATTGATTCAGAGCGACGAAATCGTACGCGCCCGCGTGCGCGATCTCATACTGCGCGTGCGTGGTCGTGCCGGTGCTGCCCGGCAGATAGACCGACACGTCGTAAAAACCGGCGCGCGTCACCGGCGCGTACCAGCGCGCCCAGTTATCGTCCGCTTGTGCGAAGGCGCTGTTCAGTGTCGAGAACGCGTTGCCGCCGTTTCCGTTGTCTACGCTCTGCCAGCCGTTGCCGCCCTTGATGAAATTCGAGTTCTGCGTGTCGATGGTGATTTGGTCCGGCGTCGAGGTCGCGGGCGCGAGCGAAGCCACTGCGCCCGGCAGAATGTCCACGCGCAGCGACGCGGTGCCGAGATGCTGGTAGAACTCGACGCGCCAGTCGTGCGCGCCGGCGGTCAGGTAGACCATCGCCGCGTACGTCGTCGGCGACGCGTCGTGCCATTGATCGATCACGATCGCGTTGTCGAGGTAGACGCGCACGCCATCGTCCGCCGTCGCGGCGACGCTGTAATATCCCGCGTTCGCCGTGTTCTTGTGCGCGCTCCAGCGCGCTGACCAGTTGACGCCTTGCGCGATGCCAGCACCCGGCGGCGCGCTGCCCCAATCGAAATCGAGCGCCGCGTCCGCGCGGGTCAACGCCGGTAGTCCTTGCAATCCCGGGTTAGCGAAATACTCGCCGTGCCATGGCTCACTGTCGGCGGGCGTGAAGCTCAAGACCGCCTTAGCGCCGGCGGCGTGTTGGTAATATTCCATTTTGATAAAATGGTAACCCGCGCTCAGTCGAACGTCCGCCGAGTAACTCGTCGGCGTTTGGTCATGCCACTGATCGATGAGCAATTGATTATCGACCCAAAGCCGACCGCCGTCGTCCACAGTTATCGTGAAGCGATACGCGCCGGCGTCAAAGTGCGGACTGCCCGTCCAACGGGCGGAGAAATTCGTGCCCGGGATTCCGCCGCCCGGACCGGCGGTCCCAAAATCGAAATTGACCGCGCTGTCGTTACGGACGAACACCGGCGCGCCGACGAGGTCGGGATTGTTGAAATATTCGCCGCGCCAATCCGGGAAACCCGCCGACGAGATCAGCAGGTGCGCTTCCGCGTTCCCCGCGCGATGCGAGTATTCCAGCCGCACGAGATGGAACGATTGCGTCAGGTTCAGCGCGACCGTGTGCGCGGTGAGGGGCTGCTCGTTCCATGCGTCGATCACAAGATTGTCGTCGACGAACAGGCGGACGCCGTTATCGGCAATTGTCGTGAACGTCCAGTTGCCGGGCGTGTCGATCAGCAGCCAGCGCGTCCACCGCGCGGAGAAATTGGTCGACGGAACGCCGCCGCCCGGCGAGTCGCTGCCCCACGCAAAATCGATGGCGACATCACTGCGCGTGAACGCTGGGTCGCCCTGCACATTGGGATTGGAAAAATACGCGCCCGCCCACGCGGTCGTCGTCTGCGCGGCGGCGCCCGATCCGCTTGCCAGCCAGAGCAGCAGCAAGGCGACTGCGCTGAATCGCACTCTCTTCGTCATGCCTTAGAGTATACTGGAAATCTCGGAATTGGCAATTGGAAAAACAGTTTGACACTCCAGCCGACTGCGGATATACTCGAATGAGCCGGTGAAAACGAGACGCGGTTTGGAGTAACAATGACCTGCTCTGCGGATAAAATCAACTTTGACGCGGACGCACGCGGAGAAACGCGGATAGCAAGTGTGTCGATGACGCGGACGCAAGCGTTTTTCTATCTGGGTGTAGCCGTGTTCTTCAGCGTTCAATTATTTGCCGTTGCCTGCGCGCCCGCCGCCGCGCCGGCGGCGGGCAAGCCAGCGCTCAACGTGCTGGCGACGGAAACCTTCCTTGCGGACATCGCGCAGAATGTCGCGGGCACGCGCGTCAAGGTTGCCGCGCTGATACCGACCGGCGTGGACCCGCACAGCTTCGAGCCGACCCCCGCCGACATCAAAAGAGTCGCCGATAGCCAGGTGCTCATCGTCAACGGCGCGGGCGTCGAGGCATTTATGGCGCGATTGCTGGAGAACGCCGGCGGCACGCGGCTTGTCATCGAAGCATCAAAAGGGCTGACCAGCCGCAAGCCCAGCGCGGGCGAACCGGTCGACGCGGACAATCCGGTCGATCCACATTTCTGGCTCGATCCCAACCGCGTCGTCCAGTACGTGGCGAACATTCGCGACGGCTTGAGCCAGGTCGATCCGGAGGGCGCGGCGACGTACGCCGCCAACGCGGCTGCCTACAGCGCCCAACTCAAAGCTCTCGATCAATGGATCGCCGCGCAAGTCCAGCAAGTGCCGCCCGCGCGCCGCTTGCTCGTGACGAATCACGAAGAGTTTGGCTACTTTGCCGACCGCTACGGCTTTAAGATCATCGGCGCGATTATCCCCAGTTTCAGCACCGACGCGTCGCCGTCCGCGCAGCAATTGGCGCAACTCATCGATCGTGTCAAAGCGAGCCAGGCGCCGGCGATCTTCCTCGAACTCAGCGCGAATCCGCAAATGGCAAACCAGGTCGCCCGCGAAACCGGGGTCAAGCTGGTGGCTGATCTGTACACACATTCGGTGAGCGCCGCGAACGGTCCCGCCCCGACGTACATCGACATGATGAAATATGACACGCAGATCATTGTGGACGCGCTCAAATGAAGTGCGCGCCGGGGTTGCTTGAATGACGAACCCAAGCCGGATCGAAGTTCCGGGTCATCTCGAAATCGATAACGTCACCGTCGCGTACAACGGCACGCCGGTCTTGCGCGATATATCGTTTCAAGTTTTGCACGGCACGCGCGTCGCGGTCGTCGGTCCGAACGGCGCGGGCAAGTCCACGCTGTTCAAGGCGCTCGTTGGCTTGCTGCCGCTGCGCCAGGGACGCGTATTGATTCACGGCTTGCCGCTCGGACATCATCTGGATTGCGTCGCGTACGTGCCGCAGCGCGAAGAGGTCGATTGGAAATTTCCGGTGACCGTCACGGATGTTGTGATGATGGGGCGGTACGGCACCTTGGGCTGGCTCAAGCGACCGGGCAAGCATGACCGCGCCGTGGCGGCGCGCAGTCTGGAACAGATGGGCATCGCCAACCTCGCGCGCGATTCCATCGGCGATTTGTCCGGCGGACAGCAGCAGCGCGTCTTTCTGGCGCGCGCGCTCGCGCAAGAACCGCATATCCTGCTGATGGACGAGCCGTTCACCGGCGTCGATGCGTCCACGCAGGAAGCGACTTTGGCGCTGCTCGATCAGTTGAAGGCGCAGCGCGTGACGGTGATGGTTTCGACGCACGATTTGAATTTGGCGAACGAGCGCTTCGACCGCGTGCTGCTGATCAATCGCCGCGTCATCGCGTACGACGAGCCCTCGCGCGTGTTCACTCAGGACGCCGTGAAGCGAGCGTTCGGGACCCACACGCTGTTCCTGGAAGGCAAGCCCGTCGTGGTCGACGACTGTTGCCCGCCGGAAGTGATCGAAGAGATGAAACGATGACCGATTGGCTGACCGCGCCGCTGGCGTACGAGTTCATGCAGCGCGGCTTGATGGCATCGACGATGGTCGGCATCTTGTGTGCGGTGGTCGGCTGCTACGTCGTCCTGCGTTCGATGGCATTCCTCGGCGACGCGATGGCGCACGCGATTCTACCCGGCGTCGCGCTCGCGTATTTGCTCAAAGGCAACCTGATGGTCGGCGCGCTCGTCGCCGCGCTTGTCGTCGCGCTCGGCATCGGTTTCTTTACGCGGCAGGGGACGATCAAGGAAGATACGGCGATCGGTATTTTGTTCGCCGCCGCGCTGTCGCTCGGCGTACTGCTCATCAGCACGATCAAAACTTACGCGGTCGATCTGACGCACATCTTGTTCGGCAATGTGCTCGGCGTCAGCGAAACGGATGTGTGGATCACGGCGGGTCTGGGGCTGATGGTGCTGGCGACGATTGTCGTGTTGTTCAAAGAGTTCCTGGTTATCTCGTTCGATCCCGTCCTCGCGGCGACGATTCGCTTGCCGGCGGAGCGATTACGCAATTTGATGCTCGTGCTCATCGCGCTGACGATCGTCGTGTCGATGCAGACCGTCGGCGTCGGGCTGGTCGCGGCGATGCTGGTGACGCCGGGCGCGACCGCGTATCTGCTGACGCGCCGCTTGCCGACGATGATGGTGATCGCCGCGCTCATCGGCGCGTTCTC
>JBBIJS010000164.1:0-2214 GCA_037445855.1 Chloroflexota bacterium
TTGTTGATGTAGGGATAGCGTTTGCGGACGCGCTGGAGGATCTCGTCGGCGGTGAGGTGGCAGTCCCTCTCGCAGATCACCGCGAGGATCATCTCGCGCTGCGGCGTCAGGCGATGCCCGTGCTTTCGCAAATTTTCTATGAGTGCTGTGTGGTGCATTAGCGCAACCATTCCTTATTGCAACTAGTTGCAATAAGAATACCACGTTTCGGCGATTTCGTCAAAGCGCTATTCTAGATGGAATTCGCTCGCTCCCGCACGGCTGTTTCAAAGTCACTTGTCATTTCGACGAGCGGGCTTGGCGAGGAGAAATCACCCGCGCGGCTGGCGAGATTTCTCGCAAGGGCGGCTCGAAATGACAGCCCAACGCGACTTTGCAACAGCCCTGCTCGCTCCCGCCAATTGCCTTGACTCTGCATTGGAGCAGTGGTAAGATGCCGACGATTGATCGGGTAACCCCCAGGAGATCGTCATTATGCAAGTTCGTTCCCTCCTTCTAATCCTCAGTGTTTTACTCGTCCTTGTGCTGTTCCCAAGCGCCGCTTTTGCCGCTCCGCCGAGACCCGGCATCGTCGCTTTAACGCAGCCCGACGGATCGACTTTTCGCGCCCGCGCGTGGGGCGACGAGCGTGCGCATGGAATGGAAACGCTGGATGGCTACACTATCGTGCTCGATTCTCAGAGCAGATATTGGGTCTACGCCGTCCGTTCGTCTACCGGTACCCTGACGCCGGCGAGAGGACCACAAGGTAATCTGGTGGTCGGACGATCGAGTCCGGCGGCGCTGCCCAAGTTCGCGCGCCCAGCCGCGCCTGCCCGTGCGGCGGTTCCGCAGCGCGTGACCGGCAAGACGAATGTCGGTACTCAAAAGGTCTTGATCATTCTTGCGGAATTTAGCGACCAACCTCACATTGGCACTGACGCGACGTTTTGGAACAACGAGTACTTTGGCGCGACGAACAGCGTCAAATCCTTTTACGCCCAGGCATCTTTCAACCAACTGAATCTTGTTCCCGCTGCAGAAACGTACGGCACAGCGAATGATGGTGTCGTCGGTTGGGTGACGCTGCCGGGCACTTATGCCAGCGAAACGTCGAGTAATCAGTTTGTGCGAGACGCGATTGTAGCGGCTGCCCCATACGTTGACTTTTCGACATTCGACACTAACAATGATGGCTATATCTCCGTTGACGAATTGCACATCGTCGTTGTTGTCGCAGGTTATGAAGCTTCCTATGTCATCTATACTTCTTGTGGCAATGAGATTTGGGCATATGAAAGCGCCTTGAGCGATAGCATCGCGCCAACTCTTAATGGTAAGATCATAGAGGCGAGTTCGCACAATGGCGGATTTACGACCTTCGGCGAATGGCATTGTGACGCCGGAGACGGATTCTCCTATCCCGGCCATCCTGCCACGTTTGGCATTCCCACGCATGAATTCGGTCACGATCTGGGCTTGCCTGATTTATACGACACGAGCGGAGCGACGAACGGAATCGGCGATTGGTCGATCATGAGCACGGGCGTATGGAATTCCGCCGGTGGGTATGCTGGTTCTTCACCTGCGTATGATGATGCATGGAGTCGCTGGTACGAAGGTTGGCTTACGCCGGTCCAATATTCTATTTCTACTCCAGTGCTCCAGTTGAATGTTCCAGCAATCGAGACATCGCCGACTGTCATTCAGTTGTTGGACAATCCGAATGGGGTGGATTGGGTGTTTGGATCTCATTCAGGAACCGGCGAATACTTTTTGGCAGAAAACCGGCAAAAGACCGGCTATGACGCGGGGCTGCCGGGATGTGGATTGTTGATCTGGCACATCGACGAAAGCGTCACCTCTACAAACAGCGCGAATGCCAACGCCAACCACCGACTGGTCGATCTCGAACAAGCGGATGGGTTGAGGGAATTGAACACAGTTGGCGGCGACAGTGGCGATGCGGGCGATCCTTTTCCCGGGACAACCGGCAATCGCCGGTTCACCAGCATATCGAATCCAAACAGCTATCTCTACAGCGGCAGCCCCAGCGGTGTGACGATCACGAACATCAGCAATTGCAGCGCGACCATGACCCTATCGATAGGCGACTGGTTTTTCTTTCCGTTCATAGGCAAGCAAACGCCTTGAAACGCAAACGATGCCCGCAACCCCTATTGGCGCGACCGCCGTGGCTCAAGGTGAACAGCGGAAAAGACTCGCCCAGATCGA
>JBBIJS010000164.1:2314-6541 GCA_037445855.1 Chloroflexota bacterium
TTGGCGCGACCGCCGTGGCTCAAGGTGAACAGCGGAAAAGACTCGCCCAGATCGAGTCCCGCAAGGTGGACGAACCGCGACCGCCCACGCGCTTGACAGTGCTTGGAAAGTCTCTATAATCCGTTTCGTATGGAGCGAATTACGGCTGATGATTGGCCAAACGCGCTGCTGAACGGCGCGCTGGTGGGTGCTCTAGTCTTTTTATCAGTTCTACCCGCGTTCGGGTGGGCGTGGCATCGCGTCCTGCCGGAACATACACATGTTTTCATCGGCGCAGCCCATACGCACGTGGACGAGGTTTCGCCCGCCCAGGTGATGCCAGACGAGGAACAGAGTTTTTGCTCCAGTTGCCCCGGCACGCAGATCGGAGCAGGCATCGTGCACTTGCCGGGTAATTCTGGCTTGCAAGTCTTGGGCGCAGCCGCGCTGGGCGCGTTGCTTTGGATTTTTGCGCCGCCGAGTTTGTCAGAGCGTATAAACATTCCGATTGTCTTTTATCGACCTCCGCTACTCTTTCCCCCGGATCCTCCGCCGAATACGAGCATCTAGTTTTTCTGGGCGCTGAAATCTGATCGACTCTATCACTTACGCAAGCGGCGTCGCTTGGCTTGTGTCAGGATTTCTGCGCCCTCCGTCTGCCGGAGCGTCTCTATCGGTTGACGTATTCCAATTCAAGTGCTAACATAAAAAGGAGGATCGCATGAATCGCATCAAGTGGGCTTTGCCTTTGGCGTTCGTGCTGACGCTCGTGGCGACCCAGTTCGCGTTCGCTCATGAGCGCCGGACGGTCGGCAAGTACGATTTTCTGGTGGGCTGGGCGAGCGAGCCGCCGTATGCCAACCAATCCAACGCGATTTCTTTAACTGTGACGGATACGCAGGCGAAAAAGCCGGTGTCCGGGCTGGACAAGACGCTGCAAGCCGAAGTAATCTTCGGCGCGCGTTCGATGGTGGTTCCGCTCACGGAGTCGGACGAAAATCCGGGCACTTACACCGGACCTTTTGTCCCGACGCGTGTCGGAACTTACATCTTCCACTTTTCCGGCCAAGTCGCCGGACAGACGGTCGACGAAAAGTTCGAGTCAGGTCCCAACACGTTTGACGATGTGCAGGATATTGCGCCGTTGCAATTTCCGGACAAAGTGCCCGCCGCGTCTGACCTGGCAAAGCAAGTTCAATCTGCGCAAAACGCGGCGAGCAACGCGCAAATGCTTGCCTACGTTGGCATCGTCGTCGGCGCGCTCGGCTTGATCGTCGGCGGTGTCGCCATGATGCGGCGCAAGTAGTTTCGGTTGGACGAACCGGTAGATGGGAGGATCGCGTGTTGGATTCCCCATCTACCTTTGCGATTTCAGATGGATTAACCAATTCAACCCACGGGGTTTTTTGCGTGAAACGTCTCAACAAATATGTCACGGTTCTTTTCTTCGCGAGTCTTCTCTTTCTCGCGCTCCATGCCGCGTACGATGGCATTGTCTTGGACGAGGCGGCAGATTGGGGAGTTTCGCTTTTGCAATACTTGCTCTATCTGGCGATTATTTATTTGATCGTTCCGCCGCTGGGTTTGTTTTTGGCGCGGCGCTTTAATCCAATCGGGTGGGTGATCCTTGGACTATACGCGCTGCAGGTGATGTACGGCGCCGGCATAACCGACGACCAGCCAATGCTTGGCATCATGCCGCGGTTGCTAGGCAGTCTGGGCGTGCATATTTCTGGCATTCAGGGATATGGTTTCTTCAGTATCATCTTGGAGATATTGGGATTTGCGCCATCGGAGCCACCCAGCCCCACGCTCTTCTCAAATCTGGTTGCCGACGCAAACATTGTCGTGAACGGCGCGCTGATTCTGTTATGTGTATTGGCTTTGCGTTCGTGGTGGATTGAACGGCGCGGGACCCGAGGCGCTGACACGCGCGGTCGGTTGAACGTTGAGGGAAACAAGGTTCCCTGATACAAGGATCGCATGCTCTTTATTCCTCCGCTGCACGGCGTCATCGGTTATGCGGACGAGCTCGTGGCGCTCGGACTCGCGGCTGCCGTTGGCTTGACGATCTATTTCGTGTTCGCATTGCTTGAATCGAGAAACAAATCTTCAAATGACAAAAACGAATCGGATTAGGTTATTCTTTCTCCTCGGAATCCTCGCGGCGCTGCTTGTCTCCGCGCCGGTCGCGCTCGCGCACGCGAATCTCGTGCGCTCTGAGCCGCCGGCAAACTCCGCGCAACTCACGCCGCCGACCATCGTGCGCCTCTGGTTCAGCGAGGACATCGAGCCGAGTTTCAGCAGCGCGTCCGTCGTCGACAAAAACAGTCAGCGCGTCGACAAAGGCGACAGCCATCGGATGAGCAACGACTCCAAAGGGATGGAGGTCTCGCTCAATCCGAATTTGTCGCCGGGACTATACACCGTCATCTGGAAAACCACGAGCGCGGTCGATGGGCACGTGGTCGGCGGCAGCTTCGCGTTCACGGTCGGCAATGTGCCGCTATCGGATTCGTCGCCGCGTGCGATCATGTCCCAGGTCGATACGGCGTTGAGCAATTCCGCTGCGCCGCCGCTCTACCAGGTGATCGTGCGCTGGCTGAACGTGCTGCTGCTCGCGCTCTTCGTCGGCAGTTTCATGTTCCCGCTGCTCATTCTTTTCCCGGCGCTGCGCGCGAAGAAGGGCGAGCCGCTGCTGCGAGTTTATGCCGATTATTTTCGATCCAGCGACGCGCCGGCTGACCCCGACGCCGCGCTCGCGCCGTGGTCGGCGCGGTGGCTGCGCTATACGCAAATCGCTTTCGTCCTCTACGCGCTGGTGACGGTCGCCACGCTGGTCGCGCAAGCGTACACCGTTGGCGGTATCGCATCCTCGATCCTCCTCGTCCTCACCGCAACCCGCTTTGGTACGGTATGGCTCTTCCGCGTGGCAATTCTCGTCGCGCTGGGCGTCGTCCTCTTGCGCGCGCGCTGGCAATTCACGGCGCGGCTGCGCGCGAACCGCGCGCTGCTGCTGGCGGTCGCCCTGGGTTTGTTGTTGTTGGTCACGCAGAGTCTGAACAGTCACGGCGCGGCAGTCACTGACCCGCCCGCCATTCCGCTCGTCGTCGATTTGATCCATCTCTTAGGGGCTGTGATTTGGATCGGCGGACTGGTGCAGCTGATCGCCACGCTGCCGGCGCTGCTCGGTGCGCTGCCGCCGTCCGCGAAAATGCGGACGCTCTCCGCCGTGATTTCCTGTTTCTCGCTCGTCGCATTTCTCACGGTGGGCGTCATCATTGTAAGCGGCGTCTATTCGATGATCGTCCAGGTCGGCTCGCTGGAAGCGTTCTTCGCGACGCTGTACGGCGAGACGCTCATGGTCAAATTCGCGCTGATCGTCCCGCTGCTCGCGCTCGGCGCGCTGAATCTCATCGTCAACCGCCACGCGTACGCGCGCGCGGCGGAACGCGCGATTCCTTTCATTCACCGCATCGATGTGATCGTCGCGCTTGAAATCGTATTCGCCGCCGCGGTGCTCCTCGCCGTGGGATTTCTCACCAGCGTCGCGCCATCGAAAAGCGCGTTCGATCCAGCGTCGACCTTGTGGATCGAAACGCACACGGTGGACGATCTGAACGTCACGCTGGGCGTCGCGCCCGCGTTGGTCGGCGCGAATGACTTTGACGTCAAGGTGCAGGACGCCGCGGGGCAGCCGGTGTCTGACGCGAGCGTTGTGCGTTTGCTCGGCACGATGCGCGAGATGGACATGGGCACTCAGGAGATCGCGACGACGGCGCAGGGCAACGGGCATTACACGATCCACGGCGATCTTATGAGCATGGTGGGGACGTGGCAGATTCAAGTGCTGGTGCGCCGCGCGGGACACGACGACGCGCGCACCGCCTTCGTCGTTCCCGCGCTCAACCAGCGCGCGCCGCAAACCGCGCTGCCGCTGCTCCAGGAAAACACATCGGCGCAAGTCGGCTTGGCGCTGACGCTCTTCGGCTTTGCGATGGGCACGGCGAGCGTGCTGCTGCTCAAGCCGCGCCGCGCGCGCTGGACTAGTTTGATCGGCGCGCTCGCGGTCGCCCTTATCGGCATGCTGGCGATCTATCAGGTGGTGGTGAGCGCGCCGCCGGGACAGACGGTGATCGTCCCGATCGTGCCGGGCTTCGCGCACCTCCAGCCCGATCCAGTTCGCCCGGTTCCTGCGCAGATCGCGGCGGGACGCCAAGTCTTTCTCCAGAACTGCGCGACCTGTCA
>JBBIJS010000165.1:0-6533 GCA_037445855.1 Chloroflexota bacterium
CCGGTTCGTAGTCAGGCACGCAGCGAAGCGGAGTGCCGTTTGCGGCAGAGTGCGCAACTCCGCGGCGCTCCGTCGCTCACTACAAACGTGGCGTCTTTCCTGTCAATCGCTTTGCAACCGAGGCGTCTCTACGCGCGATTCGATCTTGCCGCTTCAAACAGCAGTACCGTCGCCGCCATCGCCGCGTTGAGCGATTCCGTGCCGCCGCGCATCGGGATACTCACCCGCGCGGCGGCGATCTTTTTCGCGGCGTCGCTCGCGCCCTCCGCCTCGCCGCCGACGATGAGCGCGAGCGGGCGCGTCCAGTCCGCGTGCGTGTATGTCACGCCGCCGCGCGCGTCCGCGAGATAGACGCGCGGGATGCCGCGCAGCGCCGCGGCGATTTGCTCCCACGCGGCGACGCGCAGCGGCAGGCGGAAATGTGCGCCCATCGCCGCGCGCACGACCTTGTCGTTGTACGGATCGGCGGTGTTCGGCGCAAAGAAAACGGCGTCAACACCCGCCGCGCGCGCGGAGCGCAGGATCGCGCCGACGTTGCCCGGGTCGCGCACTGCATCGACAATCAGAGCAAACTGCGGCGGCGCCGGCAGCGGCAATGCGACGAACGGCACGACCGCGACGATGCCTTGCGGCGTTTCGGTCGTCGACGCGGCTTGCATCACCTCGTCGGTGGCTTCCAAGACGTCGGGCGACGCCGCGCGCAGGCGTTCCAGCAGCGCGTGCGCGCGCGGGTCTCGCTCGATGGGCGCGGCGTACAAGACAAGAGCGGGGGCAATCCCCGCTCCCACAACTTCTTCGATGAGCCGCACGCCTTCCACGACGAACTGCTGCGCGGCATACCGCGCGCGCCGCCGCGCGAGCGCACGAACGAGTTTGACTTTAGGGTTGGAAAGACTGGTGATCATTCGTCTGTCTACTGTCGACCGAAGACTGACGACTGATTACGCTTTTGCCACTTCCGCGAGTTTCGCGAATGCCTTGTCGTCGTTCACCGCGAGATCGGCGAGCACCTTGCGATCGACCTCCACTCCGGCGCGCTTCAAGCCGGCGATCAATTTGCTGTAAGACAATCCCAGCGGACGCGCCGCGGCGTTGATGCGGACGATCCACAGACGGCGAAAGTCGTCTTTGCGTTTCATGCGTCCGACAGTCGCATAGTACTTGGAATGCAGCAGCGCTTCGTTCGCGCGGCGGAAGAGCAGTCGTCGCGAATGCACCTGACCTTTGGTCAGCTTCAATACTTTTTTGTGGCGAGCGTGTGAAGTCACGCCACGTTTCACTCTAGCCATTTCGATTCTCCGAATCTGGAAGTTGGAATTTGGAAACTGGAGATTGGAAACAAGTTCCAACTTCCAATTCTATTTCTTGCGCAATGTCGGCGCGAGCGCCTTGATCTTCTTCGATTGCTCGGAACTCAGCACCTCCACGCGGCGGTCGAACGCGCGCTTGTTGCGCTTGGGCTTGCGGCGGCGCAGGTGCGATTTGCCGACTTTGGTGTGCATCACTTTGCCGGTCGCGGTGATCTTGAACCGCTTGGCGGTAGATTTGTGCGTTTTTAGTTTGGGCACGCGATCATCTCCTCAGGTGTCATAACAAGGTCGGGGTTCAACCCCGACCAGCGGACGGACTCGATTTATTTAGGCGGCGCGCTTACGGCTTCCGGCGGAGGCGGCACGTAGACCCGCGCCCCTTTGACGATCGCGCGCGCGGCTTCCGGTCCACCCTTCATTGCGCCGGGCGCTAGCAGCATCACGATGCTTTTGCCATCCATCAGCGGCGACTGCTCGACGCTCGCGGCGTCCGCCAGTTCGACCGCGACCTTTTCCAAAATCTCGCGGCCGATATTGATGTGCGAAATCTCGCGCGCTCGGAAGATCACGCGCACCCGAATCTTGCTGCCGGCTTTGAGAAATTCGCGCACGCGCTTGAGCTTAAAGCCAGTGTGGTACCAATTGGTCTTGGGGCGGATGCGCAGTTCCTTGATCTCAATCGCCTTCTGTCCTTTTCTGGCTTCGCGCTCCTTCTTGGTGCGCTCGTAGATGAACTTGCCGTGATCGATGATTCGACAGACCGGCGGCTGCGCGTTCGGGGCGACTTCGACGAGATCCAGGTTGCGCTCTTGCGCGAGGCGCAGCGCTTCGTGCGTCGCCATCACGCCGACTTGCTTCCCGGTGTCGTCGATCACCCGGACCTCTTTTGCCCGAATGGACTGATTGATCCGCAAAATGTCGCTGATTAGTTTCGCCCCTTTGTTCGATCAAAAACTGGCTGGCTGATTTGCCGCCAATATATCACAAGAAATGCGTCTAGTCAAATCAATTGCGTCTCAGCCGTCCCGCTTCACCTGCGCGCCCCTGGCGCTCACGCCGACTACGCGCGTCATCCCGGTCAAGCCGAGTCGCTGGGCTTCCTGTGCCATTGCCCGCGCGACCGGCTCGCCCTGGTGATTGGCGAACGCGATGATCGTCGGTCCCGCGCCGCTGAGCGCCGCGCCGCGCGCGCCCGCGCGCTTTGCCGCCTCGAACAGTTCGTACATTCCCGTCACCAGTTTCGCGCGGTACGGTTGATGCAGCCGGTCTTGCGTCGCCACCGCGAGCCAGTCCCAGCGCCGTTCGCGCAGCGCGGCGATCCAGAGCGCGACGCGGCTGGCGTTGTAGATCGCGTCGGCGCGCGGGATGCGTTTCGGCAAAACGCCGCGCGCTTTTTTCGTGAGCAGCGGCGTGTTCGGAACGAACAGCACGCAGCGCAATTCGCGCGGCACCGGAAAGCGCGCCACCGTGACCTGCTTGCCATCTATCGCCGCCACCATCAAGCCGCCGAGCAGCGCCGGCGCGACGTTATCGGGATGCCCTTCGATGCGCGTCGCTAACGTGACCAGTTCATCCCGCGAATACAAATTGCCGAGCAGGACGTTCGCGGCAAGGAAACCGCCGACAATCGCCGCGGAACTCGAACCCAGCCCGCTGGCAATCGGAATGTGAGTGGTGAGGTGGATGCGGAGCGGCGGACGTTTTTGCTTGGCGAGCCGATACACCGCGTCGATGCCGTAGACGACCAGATTGTGGCGATTGAGCGGAATGTCCACGCCGTCGGGACAATCGCATTCGACTTGCAAGCCGCGCGCGATCGTCTCGACTTCGATGGTATTCCACCAATCGAGCGCAAGCCCGAGGCAGTCAAAGCCCGGACCAAGATTGGCGGTGGTAGCGGGAACACGGATACGCAATTTCATTTAGGATTTAAGATTTAGGATTTAGGATTTCGGCAACGTGCGTTTTGCTTTGATCGTTTTGTGAGTTGCGGCAAATATGGCGGTCAATTCGTTCGCTTCTTGCAAGAGACTCGAAACGCGTGATTCGGGCAAGATCTTTGTTTCGATGATCAATTCCATCCAATATGCCGATTCGTCAGACTCTTCAAGAACCACTCCTATCTTGTTGATAAAATCTGGCGTAGAGCGTGCCCGAAGCGCAGCGCGATAATTGGCACCGACCGCTGTTCCTGCCCGAAGCAACTGATTTGCCAAGACTTTTCCTGCGTACGTGTTGGGCAGTGCATTTGTCAGATTGATTACTCGAAGAGCAAACTCCTTCGCCCGCTTTTTCAAATCCTCTTTCGTGATATCTGCCACGGTTACCTCCAAAGCAAGAAATCAGAAATCTTAAATCATAAATCTAAAATTCCTGTCAGTGCCTCCATCGTCGCCGGCAGCGCGCGCGGCATTTCCGCTTGCGCGATGGCATTGTCCGGGTCTTTCAAGCCGTTGCCGGTCAGGATACAAACGATGCGCGCGCCGCGCGGCAGCCGCGCCGCGCGCGCAAGTTTCAGAATACCGGCGACGCCCGCCGCCGATGCCGGCTCACAGAACACGCCTTCGCGCTCGGCGAGAAAATGGTACGCCGCGAGGATTTCGTCGTCGGTCACCGCGTCGATCAAACCGCCGGACTCGTCGCGCGCGACGACCGCGCCGCGCCAACTCGCCGGATTGCCGATGCGGATCGCGGTCGCGACGGTCTGCGGCGATTCGACCGGCGCGCCGCGCACGATCGGCGCTGCGCCGGCGGCTTGAAAGCCGAACATCTTGGGTCGCCGCGTTGCTTTGCCCGCGCGCTGGTATTCGCCAAAGCCGCGCCAGTACGCGGTGATGTTGCCGGCGTTGCCGACCGGCAGCGCCAGAACGTCCGGCGCGTCGCCCAGTTCGTCCACGATCTCGAACGCGCCGGTCTTTTGCCCCTCGATGCGGTACGGGTTCACAGAATTGACGAGCGTGATCGATCCCTGCTCGGCAAGTTCGCGCACGAGTTTGAGCGCCTGGTCGAAATTGCCTTCGATGGGCAAGACGCGCGCGCGGTGGATGATCGCCTGCGAGAGTTTGCCGAGTGCGATCTTGCCGGATGGGATGACGACCGCACACGTCAAGCCCGCGCGCGCCGCGTACGCCGCCGCGCTCGCCGCCGTGTTGCCGGTCGACGCGCAGATGACCGCGCGCGCGCCTTCCTCCACCGCCTTCGCGACCGCGACGACCATCCCGCGGTCTTTGAACGAGCCGGTCGGGTTGCACCCTTCCAGTTTCAAAAAAACGTCCGCGCCGGTTTCGCGCGACAGCGCCGGCGCGGCGACGAGGGGCGTGTCTCCTTCGCCGAGAGAGAGGGTGGGAGTGTGGGCGGTAATTGGTAAGTGGGAGTGGTAGGTGGTGAGAAGACCTTTCATGATTCTTACTTCAGCGCTTGCTCAAGGCTTTCTCTGAATTTGTTCTCGTCCTCGTTGTTGTAGAACGGCACGCCGATCAGATGGTATTTCTTATCTTCAAATTTCAAGACCCTGTCCTTAAATTCCGTCGTGATTTCTTGCAAGAATTTCTCTTTCCAGTGATCGTGCTCTTTCAGATATTTTCCTTTCGGCTCGATGAATAACTGATAGGTCAGCAATGTGCCAGTCTTTTCGCGCAGGAACAATACAAAATCTGGTTGAAACGCTTGCCCATCGGTAAAATTGTAAATGGTGAAATGTCCTTCGTTGCGCAGCAGATAGATTTGCTCGTATTGCGCCTGGAGTTTCTGCATTTGCCTGTCCAACATGCGGACGAACGCTTTTTCTTCGCTCGTGCCATAAATTGTGTTGAAAGCGAACCACCCCTTGTCAGAGACGAAATGCTCAAACTGCGCGTCGTCGGCAGCGCGAGGGTTTTTAACATCAAATTTCAAGACCTTGTCTTTGAAGACTTCACGCACCCAATCGCGGCGAAAGTCGCGCGCGCCTTCATATTCGCTGATGTTGGCGCGGATTTCGGCTTCGATTTGCACAAGCAAACCCTGCATAGAAGCGAGTTTCTCAAGACGATTTTCGTCCAAGCCGTACACGTTGCCCTGAAAGGTGATTTCGAGTCCGCCAAGATAATCTTCCGAAGCGACAAGGTCGCGTACGGAGGCAAGGTTTGGAAAGTAGCGGTGGAGTGATGCAAACGTAAAGAACGGATTGCGCGCAAGCGCCGATTGAACGATGTTGCGCTCAATATCTCGCACTTTCACGTCTCGGCGATTTTCTTCTGCCACCACTGCGCCTGGTTGCCCGTTTGCCAAGACCGCTTGTGCGCCGCCGTGCCCCGTCGCGATCACGTGCGCATAGTTTCGTTTCTTCACCCCCAAATCAGCGAAGGAACGGACGCGTTGGTAGTCTTTGGGCTTGCGGTCGTTGAGCCAGACGATTCCATATTTGTAAAACTGTGTTTTCTTGAATTGTTCCTTGAGTTTGAGTTCGCGGGTGACTTCACGCTCATCCATCATTCCCTGCTTGATCAACGCCTGGCGGATTTCGGCGATGTAGCGTGAATCGTTGATGCTGTGGTAGTGTAATTCCTCCAGCACGCGCAGTTCGCGTTCCAGGTCGCCGTCGAATTTGCGGCGGAAGCGGTCGTCACTTTCAGGAAGGACAAACGGAAAGTAACGCGCGCCGCGCCCGATCAGTTGCGCTTCGGAGATCGTCGTGGAACCAAGTTTGGCTCTGCCCGTGTCGCGCGCTTCGTAACAGCGGACAATATCGAACAGATTCAGCACGTCCCAGCCCTCGTTGAGCTTCTGGACGGCGAAGATCGCGCGCACGCGGTTGGTTTTGTCTTCCAGCGTGTTGAGCAAAATCTGGTATTGCTCTTTTTCCGTTTCTTCGTTGACCGAGAGACAAAAATCGGGGTGAAATTCGCGCTTCAAGCGTTCCGCCAATTGCTCGTCGCTGATTTTGTTTTCGTCGAAAAAGCGAAAGGCGCGCTGAACAATCGGAATATCCGACTTGCGGATGCGAGCGATCTGTCTGGCGGTGAGTCCGTCAATGAGTTTGTGAAAGTTGGCTTTGTTCTCCTGCGATTGCGCGATGGTGCGCTGGGCTTTGAACAAAATCACTGGCTTGAGATTGATGCGGTGTTTCGCCGCGACTTGCTGTTTGTACTGGCTCAAGATCAACGCTTGCAGGATGCGTTCATCCTGGTCAAAGTCGGATTGGACGATGACGACATCTTTGGAAAAGCGGTCGTTGCGGAATTG
>JBBIJS010000166.1:0-6476 GCA_037445855.1 Chloroflexota bacterium
ATCGCATCCACGATTTGCTGCGCCTGTGCGTCCGTCAATTCCGGATACATCGGCAGCGAGAGAATTTCGTGTGCCGCTCTTTCTGTCTCCGGAAAATCGCCGGCGTGATAGCCGAGGTTCTGGTACACCGGCTGAAGGTGCAGCGGGATCGGATAGTGGATGCCGGTTTCGATGCCGCGCGCCTTCAGGTGCTGCTTGAGTCCGTCGCGATTTTTGGACCGAATGCAGTAAATGTGGTAGATCGGCTGGATGTGCGGCGGAACGTACGGCGTCACGATGTCGGTATTCGTCAGCAGCTCGGTATAGTAATCCGCGATCTCGCGCCGCCGCGCATTCCACGCGTCGAGGTGCGGCAACTTCGCGCCGAGAATCGCAGCTTGCAGCGCGTCGAGCCGATAGCCATAGCCGGTCAACTTGTGCGCGTACTTTTCGCTGCGCCCGTGATCGCGCAGCGTCCGCGCGTGCTCGGCGAGCGCGGCGTCGTTCGTCACGAGCGCGCCGGCGTCGCCGTACGCGCCGAGATTCTTGCCGGGATAGAATGAAAAGCACGCGACATCGCCCATCGTCCCGGCGCGCTTGCCGCGATACTCCGCGCCGTGCGCCTGCGCCGCGTCTTCGATCACGCGCAGGTTGTGCTTGCGCGCGATTTCCAGAATCGCGTCCATCTCCGCGGGCTGACCGTAGAGGTGGACCGGGATGATCGCGCGCGTGCGCGGCGTGATCGCCGCCTCGATCTTGCTTGGGTCGATGTTGTACGTGCGCGGGTCGATGTCGACGAGCACTGGTTTTGCGCCGATGAGCGAAATCACTTCGGCGGTCGCGATGAACGTGTGCGTCGTCGTGATGACCTCGTCGCCGGGCTTGACGCCGAGGATGATGAGCGCGAGGTGCAACGCGGCGGTGCCGCTGTCCGTGCCGACGCAGTGTTGCGCGTGGCAGAACGCGGCAAAGTTCTTTTCGAACTCGACAACTTCTTTGCCGAGGATGAACGACGTGTTGTTCACGACGCGCTGCATCGCGGCGTCGATTTCCGGTTTGATCGTTTGGTACTGCGCTTTGAGGTCAACGAGTGGAATGGACATGGGAGAGTAGACAGGTAGATCGGTAGACAAGTAGACCAGTCGGCAACCGCAGTCTTGTTTACTTGTTTACCTGTTTACGTGTGTACCGTTTCTGCTCCTTTCAAGAATGGCCCAACACTGGATGCGGCACGTACAGCTCTTCGAGATACTTGCGCTCTTGGTCGCTGAGCTTGACGTCGAGCGCGGCAATCGCTTCCGGCAGATGGTGTGGCTTGCTCGCGCCGATGATCGGCGCAGTGACGCCGGGCTGATGCAGCAGCCACGCCAGCGCGATCTGCGTCGGCTTGACGCCGCGCTGGTTTGCCAACTCCACGACGCGATCTACGATTTTGAAATCTTCGTCGCGATAGTAGAGGTCGTTGGCAAATGGGTCAGCGGTGCTGCGCGTCGTCTCGCCGCGCTGGTCGCGCGTGCGGTTGCCGGCGAGGAAGCCGCGGGCAAGCGGGCTCCACGGAATCAAGCCAACGCCATGCTCGCGGCAGAACGGATTCATCTCGCGCTCTTCTTCGCGGTAAACCAGGTTGTAATGATTCTGCATCGAGACGAAACGCGTCCAGCCGTGCCGGTCGGCGGTGTACTGCGCTTGGGCGAACTGCCATGCGTACATACTCGATGCGCCGATGTAGCGCACCTTGCCCGCGCGCACGACAGCGTGCAGCGTTTCCATCGTCTCTTCGATGGGCGTCTCGCGATCCCAGCGGTGAATCTGATACAGGTCGACATAGTCCGTCTGCAGACGGCGCAGCGACGCGTCAATCGAATCCAGGATGTGTTTGCGCGACAACCCGCGGTCGTTGGGTCCGTCGCCCATTGCATTGTAGACTTTGGTCGCGAGGATGATTTGATCGCGCTTCGCTAGTTCCTTGAGCGCACGACCCGTGACCTCCTCACTCACCCCCAGCGAATAGGCATCCGCGGTATCGAAAAAATTGATGCCGGCTTCAAGCGCTTGTTTGAAAAAGGGACGGCTCGCCGCGTCATCCAAAATCCACTTGTGCCATTTCGGCGTCCCGTAGGTCATGCAGCCAAGGCAGAGGCGCGAAACTTTAACGCCAGTGGCGCCGAGACGAACGTATTCCATAATTCCTCCAGTATTCAGTAACCAGTATCCAGCCGTGCGCCGCTGAATACTGAAAACTGGTTACTTGTACTCCTCGATCTCCTCTATCGATTTCACCACCCGCGCCGGATTGCCGATCACGACCGCGCCTGCCGGCACGTCGCGCGTTACGACCGCGCCCGCGCCGACGAGCGCATTTTCGCCGATGACGACGCCGGGCAGCAGCGTCGCGTTCGCGCCGATCTTCGCGCCGCGCTGGATCGTCGCGCCGCGCAGTTGCTCCTTCACGTTCTTCGAACGCGGGTAGCGCGCGTTGGTCACGACGACGTTCGGACCGAGCCAGCAATCGTCTTCGAGCACCGAGAATTCCGGGACGAAGACGTTCGAGTGCAGGCGCACGTTGTTGCCGATTTTCACGTGATGCTCGACAATCGTGTGCGAGCCGATGCTGACGTTGTTACCGATTTCGTTTTCTTCGCGCACGAGCGCGCCGTGCCCGGTTTGGAAATCGTCGCCGATCACGTTGCCGGCGTAGATCACCGTGTGCGAGCGAATGACCGCGCGCGCGCCGAGGCGCGTCTCCAGCTCGCCGGCGTGCTTGCCGCGCGGCGGTTGCCCCACGACCACGAAATCGGCAATGATCGTGTCTGCGCCAAATCCAACTCGCGCAAATACGCGCGCCGATTTGGGCATTGACAGTTTCGTTTCGACCGGTTCACGCGTGGCGATGCCCAGATTTTCTCGCAAGAATCGCAACAGCGTTGGATTCCAGCCGCCGACAATCGGCATATCGGCGTTGATCAGGTTGATCGCAGCGTCGAGCGTAATTTGATGCAATTGCGCGTACGCCAGCACCGTCGCAATGCCGGAGCGCGAAACGCCGCGCGTGCAATGCACCAGCGTTCGCCGCCCCGCGCGCACGTTCTCGACAATCGCATTGATCGTCGCGCGCCACCGTTCGACCTGGTCGGGAGCGGGGTTATCGTGCAAATCGAAGATCAGATGCGCGGTGGAACGCGGATGCCATTGCGTCAAGCCGCGGCGAATCGCCTGGCGCTCGGTCAGCAACGACACGACGACCTGAATACCGAATTGCTCGAGCAGCGCGTCGTTCCGCGCCGCGAGCAGATTGCCTTGATAAAAATTCGGCTCGATGCGCCACAACTTTTCTTCGATAGTTGGATCGAACCTGTAGCCGCACTCGCACCACGCGCTGTCAGCGCGGCGCGGCGTTTTGCAGCGAGGGCAGACGGTCATAGGGTTATCCACGAATGGAGACTGAAATTCCGTTTTGGGCGAGCGATTCTTGCGCGGCTTCCAATACGCGCACGACGCGCAGACCATTCTCGCCGTCGGTGCGCGGGCGCTTGCCCTCGCGCACACATTCGATGAAATGCGCGCACTCGTTCCGCAGCGGCTCGGTCATGTCCAGTTTGGGAATGGAAATATCGCCGCTGTGAATTTTCAACTGCGACTCGCCGTACGCCGAGCCGTGTTTGTACACGCCCTTGTCGTAAATCCGCAGCCGCGCTTCCGGGTCGACGTCGTCATAGACAATCATTTTCTCCGAGCCGACCACCGTCATCTGCCGCACTTTCGAGGGGTCGAGCCACGACGCGTGAATGTGCGCGAGCACACGATTCGGAAACGTCAGCGTGACGAACACCACATCTTCCACGTTCTCGCTGAGGTACGTCGCGCCGCGCGCGCTCACGTCGAGCGGCAGCGCGCCGAGCACGTAGATGAGAATTGAAATGTCGTGCGGCGCGATCGACCAGAGCGCGTTGATGTCACGCTGGACGCGGCCCAGATTCACGCGGTTCGCGTAAATGTAATACAGGTCGCCCAGCGCGCGCTGCTCGATCAGTTCGCGAATCTTCCAGACCGCCGGGTTATGCTCGAACGTGTGCCCGACCATCAGCACGCGCTGTTTTTGCTCCGCCAGCGCGATCAACTGCCGCGCTTCATCCGACGACATCGCCAGCGGCTTTTCGACGAGCACGTGCTTGCCGCGCTCCAGCACGGCGCGCGCGATCTCGAAATGCGTGCGCGCCGGCGTCGAGACCGCGATCGCGTCGAGCGTTGGATCGGCGAGCAGCTCGCGGTAATCGGCATACGTACGTGCGCCATAGAGCCGCGCCGGTTCGTCCAAGCGCTTCGCGTCCACATCTGCCACCGCGACGAGGTGGGCGTCGGGCAGCGCGTGGAAATTGCGCGCGAGGTTCGGTCCCCAGTATCCGTAACCGATGAGTCCGATGCGGGTGGGTTCAGTCATATTCAATCTTTCCACAAATCTTGCAGGTGTTGGCGACCTGCCGCAAGTGCTTGACGCTCCGGGAATTTCTTTATCGTTGACCAGGGTGTGTGATCAATCATGCGCGGCATCGGAAGGGCTTCGGCGTCGTCAAAGTATGCCAACGCGCGGGTGGCACTAATCGCAAAAGTTCGCACCCGTGCGTATTTCGTCGCGGCGACCTCAAACAGTCGTTCGATGGAGACCTGGCGCAGAACAAAGTACAGATCAACCAAATCTTTGCGCGTGCCGCGATCAATGATTGCCGCGAGTTTCATCGCGCCAATTTCTTCGAGCGCAGCGAGCGGAACACCTTTGACGAGGATCGGAGTTTGAACGAGCGGGTAGAGATTCAAGCGAAAGAAACTAACGCCGACGCCGCGCCAAGCGGCGACAAACGTCGCGTCCTTGTCATGTGTGATGGACAACGTCGGGTCATCGAACACGTCTCGCAATATGGCGCGTGTATCTGAACTTACCGAACTTGAATCTGGCGAGAACAAATCCAAGTCGACTGAAAAGCGATGACCCAGATGTAAGGCGAGACCGGTGCCGCCAGCCAAATAAAACCGCTGGATGAACGGCAGATTGGTCAGCATGTGAAAGGCGTCTTGGGTTTTATCCGTGAGTGCTTCCCAGTGGGGAGTGAATGGCGCTACCGGTCCCATAGTTTCCCCTTGCCAATGGGAAATGGCGAGCGCCGCCATCGCTGAATCCCCAAAAGTTTGCGCCAGTAATTGAAGGTAACCCGCGAAAGCATTCGCTCACCGCGCTCGCGCACGAAGGCGCGAATGCGCCGATCGCCATAAGTTTGGTACAGCCAGCGCACTTCTTCCCAAGTTCCGTGCTCAAGTGTGCGTTGAATGATCAGGGTCGCGTCGCGCTCCAGTTTCAAGGACTCGAGATCGTACTCTTGAAAATAGGAGCGCAGAGTGGATGGAACGCGCGTTACAGAATCGGGCATCGCTTCACCCCCCAATATACCCCAATTCTTCAAGTTTCGTCATCACCTTCGCTGCGCTTTGCGCCGGCGTTTCTTTGTCGCTCTCGATCACGACTTCGGGACTCAGCGGCGGCTCGTACGGATCGTCCACGCCGGTAAAGTTCTTGATCTCGCCGCGCAGCGCTTTTTTGTACAGCCCTTTCACGTCGCGCTCGGCAAGCACATCGATTGGACACTGGGCGTACACTTCGACAAAGCGTCCGCCGACGCGTGCGCGGTTCTCGTCGCGGATCGCGCGGTACGGCGAGATCGCCGCGGCAATCGCGATCACGTCGTTGCGCGTCAAGAGCTCGCACACAAAGCCGATGCGGCGGATGTTCGTGTCGCGGTCTTCCTTGCTAAACCCCAACCCTTTCGATAAATTCTCGCGCACCACGTCGCCATCCAGCACTTCGACTTTGTAGCCGCGCGTGCGCAATTCCTTCTCGACCAGGCGCGAGACGGTGGTCTTACCCGCGCCGCTCAAACCGGTGAACCAGATTGTGAAGCCAGTCGTCAATGTGATTTCTCCACAGACGGAGGACGGATGACGAAGGACGAATGTTTTTGGTCTTCCGTCTTCCGTCGTTCGTCACCGGTCAATGATTTTGCCGATCATATCTGCTGGCACATCCATCCCAAACTCATTCAGCACTGTCGGCGCGATGTCGTACAACCGCAAACCCTTGAGTTCGCGCCCGCCGAGATTGCGCTTGGGGTCGTGGTAGATGAACATGCCCATCTGCGCGTGGTTCGCATCGTCCGGTCCCGTGTCGTTCTCGAACGTGTGCAGCGTGCCGAGTCCGATCGAGCCGACCGCGCGCCAGTACAGGTCGCCGAAGATGACGATGAGATCGGGCGCGACATTCTTCGTCGCGCGATAAATCTGCTGCGGCTTGTGCACGCGCGTTGCAATCGACCTGCCCTTGTCGTCGGGAATCGCGGAAATCTTTTCAATGAGTTCATCGCGCACTTTTTCATATTCGTTCGGCGGAATGACGCCATTCGGCTCGCGTCCCTGCACGTTCAGGAATAATCGCCCGTAGTAACCGCCGCTGC
>JBBIJS010000167.1:0-6462 GCA_037445855.1 Chloroflexota bacterium
TTGACGTAATTGTTGAAAACATGCCAACCAATTGATGCTCGTCGTTTCGCGCCTCGATGCGCCAGAGACCAATATCACATTTGGCTGTCCATCGGAACTAGCAGCTCAACCTTGAGGGGCAAGTCCATTGACCACGACTGACCCAACAGCTCATAATTTTTTAATCAGTCTCCATCAGTAGACCGCAGGACAACCAAAGCACGCCGCAGAACACACACACGCCGATTCCGCCACGCACGCGCCTTTTGGCGGGTGGGGTTTCGCTGGCAAGTGTGCTTCCATTTCGCTAGACACCTTGCGGCGGAATCGGCGGGCGTTCATACCTCTCTAATTTGAAATGGACACATTCCTGAAAGAAATCATTTGGCGGCAGTTCAGCGCCGCCATCGACATGCTCGAGAATGCCATAGTCGCCTGCCCCGACGAATTATGGAGCGAATCCCTATGGGGCGACCACTCACGGCGACCGGATTTGTCACAATTCTGGTACGTCGCCTATCACACGCTCTTCTGGCTCGACCTCTACTTGTCCGGCGCGGTCGAGGGATTCGCTCCGCCGGTACCTTTCACACTCGACGAGCTAGACCCGGCAGGACTGCTTCCTCCACGGACGTATACGAAGGACGAGCTCCGAGCATACCTCGATCACGACCGGAACAAGTGCCAAGCAACGATTCAAGCCCTGACGAACGAACGAGCGCGTCAAATCTGCAAATTCTCCTGGGGCGAGATCAGTTTCTCGGAGTTGCTGCTCGACAACATGCGCCACGTTCAGGAACATGGCGCGCAACTCAGTATGTTTCTCGGACAGAAAACCGGTTCTGACTCGGACTGGGTGTCAGGGGCGAAGAGCCGGCGCGGCAGTGAATGAAGCTTCTTGTTATCGCGCATCGCGGCGCAAGCGCGTACGCGCCGGAGAATACACTCGCCGCGTTCAATCTCGCGTTCGATCTGGGCGCGCACGGCGTCGAACTCGACGTAGAACTGACGAAAGACGGCGTCCCAGTCGTCTTTCATTTCGATCAGAACCGGCAGACGCACAGACGCCGCACGCTGCAAGACCTGACGCTCGCCGAGGTCAAGCAACTCGACGCCGGCGCGTGGTTCGATGCCAAGTATCGCGGCGAGAAAATTCCAACGCTCGAAGAGGTCTTGGCGACGGTTGGCTCGCGCGGGCTAATCGTGATCGAAATCAAGTGGTCGGCAGTTGCGCTGGGCAACGATGAACTGGAACGAGCAACCGCTCAAGTCATCGCGCACGCAGTCAATGCGCGTAACCTCGTGGTCTCGTCATTTCATCCGCTCGCGCTCTATCGAATGCGGCGGCTCGCGCCGCGTGTGCCGCGCGCGCTGATCTACCAGACCGAGCTCATGCCCACGTTGCTGAATGGAGCTTGGTTTCGCGCACTCGTTCAGCCGCGCGCGCTGCATTTTGAGTGTCAAATGCTAGACGCCAAACGCGCCGCCTGGGCGCGGCGTAAGAAATACGAAATTGTCGCGTGGCACACGGAGGAACCCGCCGAGATGAAGCGACTCATCGCGCTGGGCGTCAACGGCGTCATGTCCAACGCGCCGGACGTGCTGCGGTGCGTGGTCGACAAAACTATGCCATCGGACAAACAGGAGAAATGAAGACACTCAACTTTGGACATCGCGGCGCGAGCGCGTACGCGCCGGAGAACACACTCGCCGCGTTCAATCTCGCGTTCGATCTGGGCGCGCACGGCGTCGAACTAGATGTCGGGCTGACGCGCGATCGCGTGCCGGTCGTCATTCACGACGACAAGGTGGATCGGACAACCGACGGACACGGCGCGATCCGCGACCTGACCCTCGTCGAGGTCCAACGATTCGACGCGGGCGTGAGGTTCAGCGAAAAATATCGCGGCGAAAAAATCCCAACGCTCGCAAAAGTGCTGACGACTGTGGGCAAACGCGGCATCGTAAACATCGAGCTCAAAAGCGGGACACTGCCCAACGTGGGGCTGGAGACAGTTGCCGTCGCCCAGGTGATCGAGGAAACCCACGCCGCCGACCGCGTGATCGTTTCGTCCTTCAATCACTTTGCGCTGCACCAAATGCACATGCTCATCGCGCGCGTGCCGCTCGGGCTGCTGTACTTTAACCGCGTCCCGATTTCGTTTCCGCGCGATGAAGCGCGCCCGCTGGCGCGCCCCGCTGCGCTGCACCCCCGCTTTGTGGTCGTCACGCCCGGCTTTATGCAGTGGGCGCACAAAATGGAGTACGCGGTCAACACCTGGACCGTCGACGAGCCGGACGAGATGCGGCGGCTCATCGCGCTCGGCGTGAACTCGATCATGACGAACAAGCCGGACGTGCTGCACCAAGTGCTGACTGAAAACGCGGCATCGCGCTGAGCAAAAAAAATGAACCGCAAAGAGCGCGAAGAACGCAAAGAGAACAACGATAATCTTTGCGACCTTCGCTCTTTGCGATTAGCGTCAGCGTAAACTCAACGCGAACAACAACGCAATGTCGTGGTTTGGATACAAGCGGTCGTTAAAACCGCAGAACGAAAAACCTTGTTTTTGATAAAAGCAAATCGCCGGATAGTCCTTGGTGGGCGTGTCCAGCATCGCCGCGCGCAATTTCTTCGCACGCCCCCAGTCGAGCGCGGCGCGCAGCAAGAGCGTCCCCACGCCTTTGCGGCGATACCCCGGCGCGATCAAAAAGTTGTTGATGCACGCGGCTTGGTTCCACGCCGATTCGGTCACGTCGATAAAGCCGCGCACCGCGCCGTCGTCCGCGACAAAGAGCGCGCCGTCGTGCTGAAAATTGAAGACCATATCGTCGCGCGCGATGATGCCGGTCACTTTCATCGGACGCGGTAGGCGCGCGAGGTGAAAGCTGGTGTTGATATCGCCGGCGGTGACGCGCTGCTCCATCTGCCACACGTACTCGGTCTCGAACGCATCGTCCATTTTCACGCACGCGTTCAGATCGCCTAGATTTGCCAAACGGATTTCCATTTTTCCTCTGCTGTGATGTCGTGATAATGAAACAGGTACACCGGACGCGTCCGGTGTACCTGTTGATCTTTGCAAAAATACGCGACTAGAAAACAGACTGCTCGGTCGCCTTGTCAAAGACGTGCAGGTGATCGAGATTCAGCATAACCTCGATGCTCTTGCCCGGCTTCGCCTGACTGCGCGGGTCGACGCGGGCGACGTAGGATTGCTTGCCGCTCAAGAGATACAAATAAATCTCACTACCCATCGGCTCCATCACGTCCACTTGCGCCGGAACCGGCGCGCCCGTAATCGCGCCCGGCACAAAGGCGCGATCGTGCACGTCCTCGGGACGCACGCCGAACACGACCGTCTTGCCGGCATAGCCCGCCAGCTTCTCGCGGCGCGCCGCCGGAATCGGCAGCTTGAACGAGCCGGTGTCGAGCGACAGATCGTCGCGCGAGCCGGTCACGGTCGCATCGAAGAAATTCATTGCCGGGCTGCCGATAAAGCCGGCGACGAACATGTTCGCGGGGAAATCGTACAGACGCTGCGGCGTATCGAGTTGCTGCAACACGCCGTCCTTCATCACCGCGATGCGCGTCCCCATCGTCATCGCTTCGGTCTGATCGTGCGTTACATAGATAAAAGTCGTCTCGAGGCGCTGATGCAGCTTGGAGATTTCCGCGCGCGTTTGGACGCGCAGTTTGGCGTCCAGGTTCGACAGCGGCTCGTCCATCAAAAAGACTTTGGGCTCGCGCACGATTGCGCGCCCCAGCGCGACACGCTGCCGCTGACCGCCGGACAATTGCTTGGGCTTGCGCGTCAGCAGCGCGCCGATGCCCAGAATGTCGGCGGCTTCTTTGACGCGGCGGTCGATATCGGCTTTGGGAGTTTTACGCAAGCGCAGCCCAAACGCCATGTTGTCGTAGACGCTCATGTGCGGGTACAGCGCGTACGATTGGAAGACCATCGCAATGTCCCGGTCTTTGGGCGCAACATCATTCACCACGCGGTCGGCAATTTTTATTTCGCCGCCGCTAACTTCTTCTAGCCCGGCGAGGAGCCGCAACGCGGTGGTCTTGCCGCAGCCGGAGGGACCCACGAGAACGAGGAACTCCTTGTCCTTGACCTCCAGCGACAGATCGTTAACCGCTTTGACATCGCCGAACTGTTTGGTAACGTGCTCGAAGATGACCCCAGACATCACAACTCTCCTTTGAGGCAAACTTGATACCGTGACCCATTCTATTGCAACCAGAGAACTTTGTCAAACCATTCCTAGCTGGTGATTGCACACATCTTGATTGTGTCATTGCGAGGCGCGGTTTTCCCTGGCACTTGCGTTCCCGCCAGGGCAAGTGTGCGCCGAAGCAATCTCAATCATTAGCAATGCGATTGCTTCGCTTCGCTCGCAATGACACTTGTGGGCAATCACCAGATTCCTAGCCGCCCTTCGCTCATTGTCCGCCCAACAAACTCTTGATGGCGGAAAGACATCCATTGCCTTGCGGCGGCGGTGTCGGAGTCGGCGTGGGGGTCGGCGTTGGAACTGTCCCCAACGCCTGCTGATACGCAAAGAACACCTGCGCGCGCCCCTCGCCCTGCGCGTTCGGATCCACGTTCAGGTTCTTGGCGGTGCTCATCAGCAAATCCTTGATCTGCTGCGGCGTCAAACTGGGCTTGGCTTGCAGCAGGAGCGCGCACGCGCCCGCCGCATGCGGCGTCGCCATCGATGTGCCGGAGGCGCGCGTGTAATTGTTGTCGATGACCGTCCCCATCGACGTGCCGCTCGCGCGGCACGACGCGATGCCAACTCCCGGGAAGCACACGTCCGGCTTGATGCGATTATCGCTGGTAGGACCGCGCGAGGAAAAATCGGCGATCTGATCGGTTTTGCTCGTCGCGCCGATCGTGATGACGCTCTTGGCGCAGCCGGGCGAGCCAACGGTTGATGCGCCCGGTCCGGCATTTCCGGCGGCAATGCACATCACCGCGCCCTTGCTCATCGCCGCGTCGCAGGTCGCCGATAGCGCGTCGGTCCCGTCGCACGCGCCGTCGCTGCCCAGCGAGAGATTGACGACCTGCGCGCCTTGCTGCACCGCCCATTCGACGCCCGCCATCACATCGCTCGTGCTGCCCGATCCGTCGCCGCGCAAGACTTTAGCCGTATAATAAACGCAATCGGGCGCGACGCCCTTATACTTTCCGTTGCTTGCCGCGCCCGTCCCGCCGATAATGCCGGCGACGTGCGTGCCGTGTCCGTGGTTATCGTTGGGACCCTGCCCGGTGAAATCCTTCATCTGCACGATGCGACCGGCAAAATCCGGATGATTGGGATCGATGCCCGTATCGACGATGCCGACCTTGATGCCCTTGCCGGTCACGCCGGCTTGCCACACCATCGGCGCGCCAATGAGCGGCACTGACTCGTCGAGCAGCGTATGGACCGGTTCATCGTACCAGATCATCTCGACGTCGTCGCGCTGACTCAGCGCGGTGATCGCATCGCGCGTGACGGAATGCGCGCTCGCCGGAATGAGCCGATACGTGTACTGCGTCGCGGTGACACCAGCCACAGCGGAGGCAACTCCCAGCACGCCCGCGCGATACTTGACGATGACGCGCAGCGGCTCGGCTGAGTCAGCCAGCGCATGGACTTGCATCCGACTAACGAGATTGGGATGAATCTTCGATTGGACAGCCACGGTGACCTCCTCCTACATCGTGTGAACGGGTTTATCTTCTTCGACGGACACGACCCACGGCTCATCGGCGAGCGCGAGGGAGGCAGACGCGCTGCCTTCGGTCGCAATCGTCGACGTCAACGTAAAAGTATGACGAACCGTCAATCCATGCGCCTGGACTGCCGCGACGCGCGAAGCCGGCGCATCTTGCAATCGAACGATCAAGCGGATCACAGCGTTGGGGTTCTGCTGCAACCGCGATCTCAAATCCTGAGAGATACTTGCCATAGACCACCACCCTTTGCGCGTGCGACCGCAATTATCTTAGCATACATTGAGCGACAAATCAATACCTGAACTGCGGGTGGTTACCCACATCTCTGTAACGCGGGCTGCCAGCCCGCAGGCGAGCCGCCTGCGCCACAGGATTTGTGTACAATCACCAGCTGAACTGCTGGTGATAGTTCAAGTCCAATCTGCCATACTTCCGAAAACTTTGCCGGTTTGCGCAATCGAGGGTATAATGAGCGCAATCTCGAAGGAGGGAATCTGGATTTGAAAAGTAAACGACTGTTCGGAATGGTGGGGCTACTATCCCTCGCACTCCTTGCGCTCGCGTGCGACGCCGGCAGCTTGGTCGCGCTGGTCAAGCCGCCAACCGAGACGCCGACGCGCACACTGCGCCCGACCTTCACGCCGCGCCCATCCGCTACTGACACGCCCGAGGACACGGCAACGCCTGCAGCAACCGATACTCCCGAGGCGTCACCGACCGCGACTAGGCGCGCGGTGGTCGCGACGCCACG
>JBBIJS010000168.1:0-6409 GCA_037445855.1 Chloroflexota bacterium
CGGATAATGGGATTGCTTCGCTTCGCTCGCAATGACACGGCAGCATGACTTTGCACGCGCCCTGACCGGTCTCCTGCTCTACTTGTTTACTTTCCCAAACTAGAGTATAATTTTTCCCGTGAACGATCCAGAGAACGAATATTCTTTTACCAAAACTATTACCGAAGCGGAGGCGAAACCGCGCGGCAACTTTCGTATTCTGCGGATCGGCATCATCGCCGCGTTTATCGTCCTCGCGCTGCAACTCGCGCAGATTCAGATCGTGCAAGGCGATTACTACCGCCGCGCCGCGGACCAGAACCGCTTTCGCCTCGTGCAGACGGACGCGCTGCGCGGCATCGTCTACGACCGCACCGGGCACATCCTCGTCCGCAACATTCCTTCGTTCAACGTCTCCATCGTTCCAGCGGATTTGCCGGACGATCAAGCCGAGCGCGTGTTTCAAAGATTGTCGACGCTGCTCAACGTCCCCATCGACACGGTGATCGAGAACACGGCAACGGATGTGGTCGGCCGCCTGCCCAGCGACATCGACCGCACGGTCATTCCGCCCAAGCGCAAACCCGGCATCCGCGAGCTGGTGGCTGCCGGTCAGCGCGATCCGTACTCGCCGGCGCTGATCCAGACGAATGTGCCGCGCGACGTCGCGTTCTACATCGAAGAGAATCACCTCGATTTTCCCGGCGTCCAGATCGGACTTGAGCCGGTGCGCCAGTACGTCGACGGACCGCTGCTCTCGCACATCCTCGGCTTTGTGGGACCCATCCCCAGCGAACGCGCGGCGGATTACAAAAGCCAGGGCTATGCCGCCACCGATCAGGTTGGGCTGAACGGGCTGGAGTATACGTTCGAACCCGACCTGCACGGAACCAAGGGGCGCCGCTATATCGAAGTGGATGTCGCCGGGCGCGAGGTGGCGAACCTGGGCGAGGAGCCGCCCGTTCCGGGTAACAATCTCGTGCTCACCATCGACGCGGACTTTCAAAAGACCGTGCAGACGATATTGGAAAAGGCGATGCGCGGCGCCAAGTCCAAACAAGGCGTTGCCATCGCGCTCGATCCGCGCAACGGCGAAATTCTTGCGCTGGTCTCGCTGCCGACGTACGACGACAACCTGTTCGCGACCGGCATTTCGGTGGACGATTACACCAATCTCGCGCAAGACCCTATGCATCCGCTGGTCGACCATGCGATCACCGGGCAGTACCCGCCGGGATCGACGTTCAAATTGATTCCCGCCTCCGCCGCGCTGCAAGAGCACGTCGTCGACATCAACACGCGGATCCAAACGCCCGGCACGATTTGGGTTCCCAACAAATATTTTCCCGACGATCCAAAACTCGCGCAGCCGTTTTACGATTGGTACAAACCGGGCTTTGGATCGCTCGCGATCCTCGGCGGTCTCGCCGAATCGTCGGACGTGTTCTTCTACCAGTTGGCTGGCGGTCAGTCACCCAACTTCGACACCGGTCTGGGACAAGATCGCCTCTCCGCGTACGCGCGGATGTTCGGCTTGGGCGAATTGAGCGGCATCGATCTGCCCGGCGAAGCGAAAGGTCTGGTGCCGGATCAAACCTGGAAGCGTAAGACGATTGGCGACATCTGGACCGTCGGCGACACCTACAACATGGGCATCGGTCAGGGCTATGTCCTGGCAACGCCGCTGCAGGTCGCGGACTATACCGCGATCGTCGCGAACGGCGGCACGCTCTACAAGCCGCAGCTCGTTCACGCCGTCGTCGATGCGCAAGGACAGATCGTTCGGACGATCGCGCCGCAAGTGATCCGCAAGGTCGCCGTGGATCCACAGAATCTGGCGATCGTGCGCGAAGGGATGCGCGAAAGTGTCACGTATGGCACTTCGGCGAACGCCAATCTCGCGGACGTGAATGTCGCCGCGAAAACCGGCACGGCGGAATATTATGGACCCCGCATCAACGGACACCTGCCCACGCACGCGTGGTTCACCGCGTTTGCGCCGTACGAAAACCCCCAGGTCGTCGTCACCGTCTTTGTTGCCGGCGGCGGCGAAGGGTCTGCGGTTGCCGCGCCGGCGGCGACCGATATCCTGCGCGCGTATTTTCAATTGCCGCCCAATTCGCCGATGGCAGCGCCCGCTGCGCCGATCGCGCCGCCGGTGGTCGCGCATCCGCCGGCGACGGGCAGCGGTCCCGCTTCCGCGCCGGCGCACAAATACACCGGTCAGCCGCTCGGCGTGGACGGCTGGAATTCTGAGCAACCCGGCATCTTCGGCACCGTGGTCGATGCGACCGGGCGCGGCGTGAACGGCATTCGCGTGGTCACGGACAAGTGCGATGGGAACGCGGTCTTTACCGCGACGACCGATGGGAACGGCGCGTTCAGTTTCAATGCCGTGTACTGGAAGGACTCGGCGCGGTGGTGCGTTCGCACGGTCGCGCCGGATTCAGATGTGCTGACCGTTCAGGTTGAGCCGTATAAACGCTACACGATCCTATTCGTGCCGACGCAATAGAAGGGTGTTTATGCCGTTAGGTGGTTAGGTCGTTGGATGGTTCAGGAGTCACTGGGAATTTTCACCACGCTACAACCAAACGACCAAACAACCCAACCACCGAAACGCCCAACTACCAAACGAAATGACCATTTCATTCAAAGGCACGCGCGAAGGATTGCTCATCACGCTCGGCGAAGGCGTATGGCACGACGTGCTGAACGAGCTGGGGACCCAACTCAACCGCCCGAGCGCCGAATCGTTCTTCAAGGGCGCGCGCGTCATTCTGGAAACCGGCGCGCGGCCCATCGCCGTCACGCAACTGGAAGAATTGATCGCGCTGTTCGCGCAGCACGCGATGACGCTCAGCTCGGTGATGGGCGAGCGCGCCGCGCAGGAAGCGTTCGACGAGGTGCAGCAAGCGTTGCCGCCGCCGCCCGAATCGATCACGCGCGGGAACACGGACGCTGGGGGGCTGCCCGCCGACGCAGCGACGGCGGCGCTGATTCATCGCACGGTGCGCTCCGGTCAGGTCATTCGCCACGCGGGTACCATCGTTGTGATGGGCGATGTGAACCCGGGTGCGGAAGTTATTGCCGAAGGTGACGTGATCGTGTGGGGCAAATTACGCGGCGTCGTTCATGCCGGCGCATCCGGCAACGACAACGCGATCGTGGGCGCGCTGATTCTCGCGCCGACGCAGCTGCGCATCGGCGGGTACATCGCCCGCGCGCCGGACGAGAAGCGTTCAAGCACTTGGCCCGCGGAGATCGCGCGGGTGCGCGACGGTCAGATCGTCGTCGAACCGTGGAGCGCCACGTAGGAGCGCAGAACTTTGCGAAGGCGCGGAGCGTCGAGAGCGGAGAAGACTAGTCGAAGAACCTTCGCAAGGTTTGGAGGGAGATAATGCCAGGACAGGTCGTCACCATCACATCCGGCAAGGGCGGCGTGGGCAAGACCACGGCGACCGCGAACCTGGGCGTTGCGCTCGCGCGGCGCGGCGTGCGCGTCGCGTGCCTCGACGCGGACATTGGCTTGCGCAACCTGGATGTCGTGTTGGGGCTGGAAAATCGGATCGTGTACGATCTGGTAGACGTGGTTGAAGGACGCGCGAAACTGCGGCAGGCGTTGATCAAGGACAAGCGCTTGCCGGAATTGCAGCTGCTCCCCGCCGCCCAAAAGCGTGACAAGACCGCGGTCACCGATAAGCAGATGATCAAACTATGCGACGACCTGCGCAAAGAATTTGATTTCGTGCTGATCGATTCGCCGGCGGGAATCGAGGGCGGCTTTAAATATTCGGTCGCGCCTTCGGATCAAGTCGTCGTCGTCGTAACGCCGGAGGTTTCCTCCGTGCGCGACGCCGACCGCGTGATCGGTTTGGTGGAAGCGATGGAAAAGCCCGCGCCGCGTTTGATCATCAATCGCATGCGCGCCGCGATGGTGAAACGCGGCGAGATGCTGGCGACCGCGGACGTGCTGGAAATCCTGTCGATCGAACTACTGGGCATTGTGCCGGAAGATGAGGCGATCATTACCTCGACCAACAAAGGGCATCCGGTCGCGCTGGAGGACCACTCGCCGGCGGGCAGCGCCTTTACGCGGATCGCGCGGCGGATGATGGGCGAGGACGTGCCCTTCCAAGTGCTCGATGACACGAATGGATTGTTGGATCGATTCTCGCGGCTTTTGCGGCGATAGGCGGGGGCACCATGAATTTCCTTGATCGCATTTTCGGCCGTTCCTCCAAGAGCGCGAGCGCCGCTAAAGAGCGTCTGCAGTTCGTCCTGGCGCACGATCGTTCCGATATTTCGCCGGAGACTCTGGACATCTTGAAGGACGAGATCGTCAAGGTTATTTCCAAGCATGTCGAAATCGACCTGGAACAAGTGGAGGTGACCGTCTCGCGCAGCGGCGCCATTCACCGCCTCGTCGCGAACATCCCCGTGCTCAACACGCGCCCGCCGCGCTCACCGCAGCGCCAAGCGCCGCACCCACCGTCGCGCCAAGCCCGCGCGGCGCGCACCAAGACCTAGCTCTGATGGAACGTCTATCCCGTCCCCGCTTTACCCATTTCGATTTCTGGCTCCTCGGCGCGACCGTGCTGCTTGCCGTCATCGGCGTCGCGATGATCTACAGCGCGACGGCGTGCATCACCGGCGAGCCGCTGGATTGGACCAGCCCGGCACTGCGCCAAGCGATCTACCTTGCCGCCGGCTTGGTCGCCATGTTCGCGTTGGCATTCATCGATTACCGCGTCTACGGCGCGCTGCGTTGGCTGATTTGGATTTTCACGATCGCGATCCTCACGATCGTCTCCGTGATCGGATTGGAGACGCACGGCGCGGTACGTTGGATCGACCTCCGCATTTTTCTGTTTCAGCCCTCCGAGTTGAGCAAGTTACTGCTCATTCTGGTCGTCGCCAAGTACATGGCAGACCACGAAGAGCAGATGAAACGTTGGCGCGCGCTCGCGATCTCGTTTCTCTTCGTCGCGCTGCCGCTCGCGCTGGTGTACTTGCAGCCCGACCTCGGGACGACGATTGTGCTGGGTGCGACCTGGGGCGTGATGGCGCTCGCCGCCGGCATGAAGCTGCGCGATGTGCTGATCCTCGTTGTGATTGGCGCGGTGGCGGCGCCGTTGATTTGGTCGAACCTGCGACCGTACCAGCAGGATCGCATCCTGACGTTCGTCGATCCCGCGCGCGATCCGCTGGGCGCGGGCTATAACGTCACGCAGGCGCGCATTGCCATTGGATCGGGCGGGCTGTACGGCTTGGGCTTTTGCAGCGGCACGCAAAGCCAGCTGCGTTTCCTTCGCATCCGCCAGACCGATTTTATCTTCTCGGTGATCGGCGAAGAACTGGGGTTCATCGGCTCGCTATTCGTGATTGGGCTGATCGCGTTCATTCTGTTCCGCATCATTCGCGCGGCGATGCTGGCGCGCACCACGTACGGCAAAATCATCGCGATCGGCGTGACGGCGATGATCCTCGTGCAGAGTTACGTGAACCTGGGGATGAATCTGGGGCTGATGCCGGTCACCGGCATTCCGCTGCCGTTCGTGAGCTCCGGCGGCAGTTCGCTCATCTCGTTGTTGGCAGCGGAGGGAGTGGTGCAGAGCATTCTGATGCGGCAGACGGGGCTGGAGTTGGCGGGGAGCGGAAAGAAGTACGGATGAGATCGCGCGACGACAGAAGATAGACGGCAGAGAAAGCGCCATTGACACGGAGAGTAACGCTGAATAGAATCAAGCGCGTGAGGTTGATGCGGTGAGCGTGGATACTCGAACGCAGAAACGACGAACATTGATTCAAATTGCTCGACGCCATCAGCGCCCCGGCACGGGCAGTGCGCGGGCGTTTCTCGCGCGGAGGACCATCCAAATGGAATGGACGAATCTCTCGCCGGTGCTTGCGCCGATTTCCTGGGCTGTCGTCGGCGCTGCAGCGACACGCCTTTACATGCCCGAACGCGCGACACTAGACCTGGACGTGGCAGTTCGCGCCGAGGATGCCGCCGCGGCGCGCGCAAACCTCAAGTGCAGCGGTTTCGTTTATCAGAGTGAGTTGAGTATCGGCGGCTCGTCGTGGCGCGCGCCGGATGGTCAGTTAGTGGACGTGATCGAAGGGCACGATCCGTGGTGGTCTGCCGCGCTGAGCGAAGCGCAATCCAATCGCGACGCGCAAGGTTTGCCGGTTCTGCCGCTGCGCTATCTGGTACTGATGAAATTTCAAGCCGGGCGAGTGCAAGACCTCGCCGATGTTGCCAGAATGCTTGGGCAGGCAGATGCAGTTGCTTTGAATTCCGTGCGCGACTTGTTCCGCCAATACGCGCTTGGCGATTTGTCTGATTTGGAGAGTCTGATTACGCTGGGAAAGTTAGAATCCGGTGACTGAAGAGAATCTATACCGGACACGCTCATGGATTGCGCTT
>JBBIJS010000169.1:0-6369 GCA_037445855.1 Chloroflexota bacterium
CTTTTCTTATTCGAGTCCAAGTAGAGAGGAGGTGGTATGCAGCAAAACGCAAGACATCGATCGCTCGTATCAATGGACAACGCTTTGTCTGTCTCGCGTGCAAAAAGCACGTCACAGGTCCAGACTGCTCTAGACCAACTCAAGGAGGAGTAAGAAATGTTTCGCAACATGCGCTGGCTCATGGTTCTGAGTCTCGTCGTGATCGTCCTAGTCGCTCTCGCGGCATGCGCCGCGCCCACTGCCGCTCCGGCGCCGACGACCGCGCCTGCCGCGGCAACGACCGCACCGGCAGCCGCCAGTGGCAAGATGGAGATGTTCTCCTGGTGGACGGGTCCGGGCGAAGCCGACGGCTTGGCGGCGATGTTCGCCGTCTACAAGCAAAAATACCCCGGCGTTAATATCGTCAACGCGACCACTGCCGGCGGCGCTGGCACGAATGCCAAAGCCGTTTTGGCAACTCGTTTGCAAGGCGGCAACCCGCCGGACGCGTTCCAGCTCCACGCCGGACTCGAAGTCCAAGGATATGCGCCCGATCAGAAACTCGAAACCCTGGATGATTTCTACGCCCAGCAGAATCTCGCCGCCGTGTTTCCCCCCGGCTTGATCTCACTGCTGAAATCCTATGAGGGTCACTTCTGGGGCGTCCCGGTGAACATCCACCGCGCGAACGTCCTTTGGTACAGCAAGAAACTCTTTGCCGCCAACAACCTGACCGCTCCCGTGACCTTTGACGATTTCTTCAAGGTCGCGGACGCGCTCAAAGCCAAGGGCGTGACGGCGTACTGCTACGGCAGCCACGACGGCTTCGAAGATGCTAACCAATTTGAAACCGTCCTGATCGGCAAGTTGGGCGCGGACGGTTACAACGGCTTGTGGACCGGCAAGACCGCGTGGACCGATCCGAAGGTCACCGATGCGCTGAACACGTTCGCAAAGATGTTGTCCTACAGCAATACCGACCACGCCGCGCTAACGTGGGACGGCGCCGCTCAGCTGATCGTCGACGGCAAGTGCGGCATGGAGATCATGGGTGACTGGGAGAACGGGTTCTTCGTCTCCAAGAACGTTGCCTCGACCGACTATGGTTGGGCGCCCGCTCCCGGCAACGCCGGCATCTTCGATGCGCTCTCCGACTCGTTCGCGCTGCCGAAGGGCGCACCCGATCGCGCCAACGCGATCGCGTGGTTGACCGTCGCGGCGTCGAAGCAAGGACAGGAAGCCTTCAATCCAAAGAAGGGCTCCATCTGCGCGCGCACCGACTGCGATCCAAGTCTCTTCAATCCGTACTCGCAGTCAGCCATCAAGGACTGGGCATCGAACGCGATCGTGCCGAGCGTGACGCACGGCGCGGCAGCCATTCCGAGTTGGGTGAACACGTACCAAACCGCGATTGCGCTCTTTGCAGACAAGGGCGATGTGGCGGGCACGCAGGCGACTTTCCAGAAAGCTTGCGTCGACGCAGGCGTTTGCAAGTAACTCTTCTGCTCACGCGTACTTTACGAGGCAGCCCAGCATGGGCTGCCTCGTCTTTAGTAAAAAGCGCCGTTTGAACTGTAGCCGAGATAGGTTATAATGGGGAACACGCGGCGAGTTGTATCAGGATCGCTCGCCCATAGCAGATCGAGAAGGACGACTATGGCTGAACAAACTATCACAGTCGGAGAAAAGCCGCGACGCGCGGCGGCCACGCCGCGCGTGCAGCGACGCCGCTGGTCGCGCCATTTCAACGGTGATCGGATACTCTCTTTGCTTCTGCTGTCTCCGTCCGTCATCGCCATTGGCATCTTCGTCTATGCCTTTATCGGCTACACGGGTTATGTCTCACTCGTCAAGTGGAACACGTTTACTCCCGATTATACGTTCGTTGGACTGAGCAACTATCTTAGGTTATTCGATACCGAGCGGTTTCGCATCGACCTCGGCAACACCTTCACGTTCACGGTTTTCTTCCTGATCGCATGTCTCGTGCTCGGCTTTATTCTCGCCGTGCTGCTGGATCAACACATTCGCGGTGAAGGCATCTTTCGCAGCATCTTCCTCTTTCCACTCGCCATATCGTTCATCGTGACCGGTGTCGCCTGGCGCTGGCTGTTGAACCCGGGCGACCCCACCAATGGCATTACCGGTATCAATCTACTCTTCGATCAAGTCGGCTTGGGCTTTCTCAAGAACGGTTGGTACACCGATCCGAACATCGGCATCAAGGCGGTCGTCATTGCCGCGACCTGGCAAATGTCCGGCTATGTGATGGCGCTGTTCCTTGCGGGCTTGCGCGGCATCCCGGAAGATTTGCGCGAAGCGGCGCGCGTGGACGGGGCGAATGAATTTCAAATCTACCGCCACGTCATCCTGCCGCTGCTCCAGCCGATCACGCTGGGCGCGGTGATTATCCTGGGCCACATTTCGTTGAAAATCTTCGACCTCGTCGTCTCGATGACCGGACGGGGCGTCGCCTTTTCGACGGACGTGCCGGCGCTCTTCATGTTCGACATTACGTTCCAGGCGCAGGCGTATGCCGTGGGCGCGGCAGTCGCAACCATCCTGTTGCTCTCGGTTGCCGTGCTCATTGTGCCGTACCTGCTTTACAACGTGCGAACGGAGGCAGAACGATGACCGCGCGTCTAACTTATCGCACCATCATTTATGTGCTGCTGTTCGCCCTTTCGGCATTCTATCTGCTGCCCATTTACGTGCTCGTCATCACCAGTCTCAAAAGTTTTCAAGAAGTCAACGTGAACCAGATGTGGAATTTGCCCCACGGCTTGAATTTCGCGTCCTTCACCACCGCGTGGTTCGGCGGCGAGGGCTTTACCGGACTGAGCGGCAATTTCTGGAATAGCGTGCAGCTCGTGATTCCCGCGACTTTTTTCTCCGCCCTGTTCGGCGCGATCAATGGCTACGTCCTGTCCAAGTGGAAATTCCGCGGATCGGATACGCTCTTCACGCTGTTCCTCTTTGGGATGTTCATTCCATATCAAAGCATCCTCATCCCACTGATCCAAACGCTGCAAACTTTTCACCTTTACGGCTCCATCCTGGGCTTGATTTTCGTGCACATCGTTTACGGCATACCGATCACCACGCTGATCTTTCGCAACTATTACGCGACCGTGCCGTCCGAATTGCTCGAGGCGGCAAAGATCGACGGCGCTACGTTCCTCGGCATCTTTCGTCACATCATGCTGCCGATTTCACTTCCCGGCTTTGTCGTCGTGACGATCTGGCAATTCACTTCGATCTGGAATGATTTCCTGTTCGGCGTCATGGTCACCAGCAGCCCGTCGGTGCAGCCGATCACCGTCGCGTTGAATAACCTCGCGGGCAGTCTTTCCGTCGCGTGGAATATTCAAATGGCAGGCGCACTCATGGCAGCGCTCCCGACGATGTTGATTTACGTCTTCCTTGGGCGCTACTTTATGCGCGGCTTGCTTGCCGGCTCGCTGAAGGGATAGCGCGTCGAATACTTTACCGCAGAGGCGCGGAGAACGCGGAGATAAAACCGATCCTTTTCTTTGCGTCCTCCGCGTCTTCTTCATGCTGACGACCAACCACTAACAACTATTGACTTGTCATGGAAATCATTACCTCCAGCCGCCCGCGCGGTCACATTCGCCACGCCCTCTTCGATTTCGACGGGACACTATCGCTCATCCGCGAGGGCTGGCGCGATGTGATGATTCCGCTGATGGTGGAGCAGTTGCAGCAGACGCCCCGGCACGAGAGCGAGCCGGAGCTGCGCGCGGTCGTCGCCGAATTCGTCGACCGTCTGACCGGCAAGCAGACGATCTACCAGATGATCCAACTGCGCGAGGAGATCGTCCGGCGCGGCGGGACTGCCGCCGAGCCGGTGGAGTACAAGCAGCTGTACCATGCGCGACTCTGGGCGCGCATCGAACATCGCGTCGCCGCGCTGAAAGCGCGCACGGTCGCGCCGGAGGATATGATGGTGCCGGGCGCGGTCGCGCTGCTAGAGGCGCTCCGCGCGCGCGGCGTTGCCTGCTATCTCGCTTCTGGCACCGACGCGCCGTACGTGATCGACGAAGCCGCCGCGCTGGGCATCACGCCGTACTTCACCGGCATCTACGGCGCGCGGGATGATTACAAGAATTTTTCAAAGAAACTGGTGATCGAGCGCATCCTCCGCGAGCACCAGTTACACGGCAGCGAGTTCGTCGCGTTCGGCGATGGCTTTGTGGAGATCGAGGACGCGAAAGCCGTGGGCGGCATCGCCGTCGGCGTCGCGTCGAACGAAGACACGCGCGTCGGCATCAACGCGTGGAAGCGCGCGCGGCTGATCCAAGCCGGCGCGGACCTCATCGTTCCGGATTTCCGCGAGCACGCCGCCTTGATAGCGTATCTGTTCGCCACAGAATCACACAGAAACACACAGAATAATTTTTCCGTGTGATTCCGTGTGGTTCTGTGGCTGGCTTGAACGCGTCCCGGAGGAACTATGCCCTATCAAACTTTCGACCGCAGTCGTTTACAGATCAAACCGCTGGCAGAACGCGTCCACGACATGTCGCTCGCGGACGTGCTGCCGCTCGACGCGCCGCTTCCGGTGTTCGACGATCCCCAATTGCCGCAAATCGCCGAACGCATCGCGCGCGCGCGACAACAGCAGCGCCCGGTCATTCTGATGATCGGCGCACATGTGCTCAAAGTCGGCTTGTCACGCTATGTGATCGATTGGATGGAGCGCGGTATCATCACGCACGTGGCGATGAACGGCGCGGGACCGATCCACGATTTTGAGCTCGCGCTCATCGGCGCGACCACGGAGAGCGTGGCGCGGTACATCCAGGAAGGACAATTCGGTCTATGGCGCGAGACCGGGCGCATCAACGCTGCGCTTGCCGCCGGCGCGCGCGACGAACTCGGCTACGGCGAAGCGGTTGGACGTATGATCGAAGAGGAAAAATTCCCGCACCGCGACGTCAGCATTCTCGCCGCGGGCTATCGCTTGCGCGTGCCGGTGACCGTCCACGTCGGCATCGGCTATGACATCACGCACGAGCAGCCCAACGCGGACGGCGCGGCGATTGGCGCAGCATCGTACCGCGATTTTTTGATTTTCGCGCAAGCGATCACGCAATTGCAAAGCGGCGTGATGCTGAATTTCGGTACGGCGGTGATGGGACCGGAAGTGTACCTGAAGGCGTTGTCGATGGCGCGGAACGTCGCGCGGCAGGAAGGCGCGCATATCAACGCGTTCACGACCGCGGTGTTCGACCTGCAAGACCTCGGCGGCGACGTGCACCATGAGGCATCGAAAGAAGATGCCGCGTACTACTTTCGCCCCTTCAAGACGATTCTCGTTCGTACCGTCGCGGACGGCGGCGAGAGTTTCTACGTGCGCGGGCATCACCGCGCGACACTACCAGTGTTGCATCGATTGACGACGGACGACCGATGACGGAGGACGGATGCGCGTGCTCCGTCTACCGTCTTCCGTCTTGATTCTATGAACACCTCACAACTCGAAACCCTGCTCGCCCGCTTCCCCGCGCTCACGCTCCTCGTCGTGGGCGATTATTTTCTCGACCTTTATCTCGAGATTGACGCCGCGCTCGCGGAGACGTCACTGGAAACCGGCTTGGAAGTGCATCAGGTCGTGCGCGTGCGCCGCGCGCCCGGCGCTGCCGGCACCGTCACGTCGAACCTGCGCGCGCTCGGCGCAAACGCGATCGCGCTCGGCGTCATCGGCGCTGACGGCAACGGCTACGAACTCACGCGCGCGCTTGCCGCGACCGGTGTGGACATTGCGCCGATGATCAAGTCGCGTGAACGATTCACGCCGACGTACGCAAAGCCGCTGCGCGATGGGCGCGAGTTGAACCGCATCGACATCAAGAACCGCGCGCCGCTGCCGCGCGAGATCGAAGACGCGGTGACCGCGCAGCTGCGCGACCTTGCGCCGCGCGTGAGCGGCGTGATCGTCGTCGATCAGGTGCAGGAAGCGAACTGCGGCGTCATCACCGACCGCGTGCGCGACGAAATCGCTGCGCTGGCGCGCGGGCGGATTGTCGTCGCGGAATCGCGCGAACGCATCGGCTTGTTCCGCGGCGTCATCGTGCAGGCGAACGCGCGTGAGGCGCGCGGCGCGATTGGGCTAGAGTCCATCGAGGCGTGTGGCGCGGCGTTGTATCGCCAGAATAATCGCCCGGCAATCATCACCGTCGGCGCGGAGGGCATTCTCGTTTTCGACGCGGCGGGAGCGACGCGCATCGCGGCGGCGGCGGTGCGCGGACCCCTCGATACGGTCGGCGCGGGCGATAGCGTGGTCGCCGCGTTTGCCGCCGCGCTGTGCGCGGGCGCGCGTCCACGCGCGGCAGCCGAGATCGGCAATCTCGCCGCGGCGGTGACGAT
>JBBIJS010000170.1:0-6345 GCA_037445855.1 Chloroflexota bacterium
TCTATGCTGACCGTGCCAGATGAAATAGCTGATTGTGCGAATGCCTCGCCCCTACCGAACGGTTACGAATGAGGAAAGGAAGCCGCCGCAAAATGGCTGATCCAATAGCAACCAACCTCTGGGATCGCTTGACCGACCCCAGTGCTGAGATTACAGAGCCGGAGCGCCGCCACAACGCACGCCTCTTGAGTTCATTATTGGTGATCTTGATCCCCGTGGGCTACTTGCTCGCCGCCGCGCCAATCCTCCTCTCGTCGACCCGTCCGCTGTGGCAGAATTCTGACTTTTTGATCATGACCGCCTCACTCATCTTGTCGATCGCGATCTATGGGTTGAGTCGCGGCGCAAACTACCAACGGGCTGTCGTGCTCGTCATCGCCGTAGGTCTGCTCGAAATTTTCTTGCCTTCCATTGCGCAGAATGATTTCCTGCTCAGCAGCGTCGACTACTTGTTAGTCCTGGTTCTTTTTGGGAGCATGTTCCTCTCCAGCAAAGCGACGCTCGGCGTCATCGCCGTCAGTCTCGCGGGATTATTCGTGCTGCCCGTGTTGATTACCGGCGTAACATTTCTCACTCTGATCGAGGACCCGATTTCCCTTTTGCTGATCGGATCGGGGCTGATCCTCTTGGGCACCCGCCACAGAAATCAGTTGGAGAAGGATCGCCACGCGGCGCTGATGGCGAGCGAGGAGCGCCTGCGGCAGCTGATCGAAAACAGCGAGGACATTATCGTGATGCAGGATTTATCCGGTCGATATACCTACTATAATGCCTCCCCCCAATACGGGATCCGCGCCGAGGATTTACTGGGCAAGACGCCGTACGATGTCCACGCACAAGCGTCCGCCGATCAGATTATGGATCGGCTCAGCCAAGTCGCGGCAACCGGCAAAGGCATTACGGCTGAAAGTCGCGTCAACTGGCAAGGCAAGGACCTCTGGTTCAGCGATTATTCCTATCCCGTGAAAGATCAGAATGGGCAAGTCTTGTCGGTCGCGACGATTTCCAGAAATATCACCGAGCGTAAACGCGCGGAAACGGACCGCTTGAAATTTGGGCTGGGCATTGAACGCTCCGGCGAGGCGATCTTCATGACGAATCCAGACGGCACGATCATCTACGTGAATCCGGCGTTCGAGGCGATCTATGGCTTTTCCAAAGCAGAGGCATTGGGAAAGACGCCGCGCATCCTCAAATCCGGCGTGTTGAGCGAGGACAACTATGTCGAGTTTTGGAACACCCTATTGGCGAAATACAGCTCCGAGCGCGAGATCATCAACAAGACCAAGGACGGTCGGTTGATCACGGTCGAGAGTTCCGCCAACCCGATCCTCGACGACGCCGGCGATATTATCGGCTTTCTGGCGATCCAACGCGACATTACCGACCGCAAACGCGCGGAGGAAGCGCTCCGAAGTTCGGAGGCAGAGTACCGCCTGCTGTTCGAAAACAACCCGCACCCGATGTGGGCGTTTGATCTTGAAACACTGGCATTCCTCGCGGTCAACGAAGCCGCCATCCATCACTATGGCTATTCGCGCGAAGAATTCCTGGCGATGACCCTCAGGGACATTCGACCCATCGAAGACATCCCGGCATTGCTGGAGGATGTTGCCAAGACCTCCAAAAATCTGAACGAGGCAGGCATCTGGCGGCATCGCACCAAGGATGGCTCGATCATCTTCGTCGAGATCACGTCGCACATGACGACCTTTGCCGGCAAATCCGTCCGGATGGTTATGGCAAATGATGTCACGGAGCGTAAGCGCGTCGAAGAGCAAATTGACGTTCAGCTGCATCGTCTCAGCGCGCTGCGCGATATCGATCAAGCCATTACCTCCAGTATGGATTTGGGCGTGACGCTCAACATCCTCCTCGCGCAAGTCACGGCGCAACTTGGCGTGGACGCGGCGGACATCTTGTTGCTCGACAAGCAAATGCGTGCCTTTGCGTATTCCGCGGGGCGCGGCTTTCGCTCCAGCGCGATCACGCGCGCGCGCTTTGCGATCGGCGAAGGTCACGCCGGGCGCGCCGCGCTGGAACGCCGCATGCTGCATGCGGACCTTCCGGCGGACCGCGCCGACGCGCCGGTGGCTTTATCCTTCATCGCCGGCGAGGGCTTTGTGGTTCAGTACGTCGCGCCTCTCGTCGCTAAAGGTCGGATCAAGGGCGTTTTGGAAATCTTCCATCGCTCGCCGCTTTCGCCCGATGCGGATTGGTTGCGTTTTATGGAAACGCTCGCCGGGCAAGCCGCCCTCGCGGTGGAGGACGCCGAGATGTTCGGCGATCTGCAGCGCTTCAATACCGACCTCGTGCTCGCGTATGACACGACGCTGGAAGGTTGGTCGCGCGCGCTGGACTTGCGCGATCGCGAAACCGAAGGTCACACTCAGCGGGTCACGGAGGCGGCGGTCAGATTGGCGAGCGCGCTGGGCATGAACGATAAAGAGTTGGTGCACATCCGCCGCGGCGCGCTCTTGCACGACATCGGCAAAATGGGCATTCCCGATTCGATCCTCCTCAAGCCCGGCACGCTCACCGAGAAAGAGTGGGAGATCATGCGCAAACATCCGGTGTATGCCTACGATCTGCTCGCTCCGATCGCCTATCTACGCCCGGCGCTGGACATTGCGCATTATCACCATGAAAAGTGGGACGGCACCGGTTATCCCGCCGGCTTGAAAGGCGAACAGATTCCGCTGGCGGCGCGCATCTTTGCCGTCGTGGATGTGTGGGACGCGCTCAGGTCGGATCGACCGTACCGCGCGGCGTGGAGCGCGGAGCAGGCGATCACGCAGATCCGGTCAGAAGCCGGGACGCATTTCGACCCCACAGTGATCGATGTGTTTATGCAGCTGCTGAATGACGGAAGACTGCCGGTTACGCCAATTCAGTCCAGTCCCAACTCGAGCCGCTGACTTGTGCAGAGGCGCGCGGGAATAATTGGGCGAAGAGGAAGCGCAGGATGAAGAAGACAACCGCAAAAAAAGAGCCAGGCAGAGAATTGAAAAAAGGGCGCGCCCGCGGGGCTGGCGCACAGAAACCGAGAACAACTCGGCGGCGGACAGAACAAGCGCTGCAAAGATCAAAGCAGTATGCCGCCAGTATTATCGATTCTTCCCTCGACATGATTATCGCGGTCGATAACCGCCGCCACATCGTCGAGTTCAATCCGGCAGCCCAGAAGACCTTCGGCTATCGACGGGCAGAAGTGCTGGGCAAACATATCAATCTCCTGTATGCCGATCCGGCGGAGGGTCAAGAGTTACACCGCGCCACCTTCGAGCATGGGAAAAACACGCAAGAGGTCATCAACCGGCGGAAAAACGACGAGATATTCACTAGCCATGTTTCCGCTGCGACCTTGCGTAATTCCAAAGGCGAGCTGCTGGGCGTGGTCGGGATCTCCCGCGACATCACACAAGCCAAACACATGGAAGAGGCGCGGCGACAGGCAGAGGAAAGATACCGAACGATCTTTGAAAACGCCGTCGAAGGCATCTTCCAGTCCACGCTTGAGGGTCGTTTCATCTCGGTCAATCCCGCGTTGGCGCGGATGTGGGGCTATGCGTCTCCCCAGGATCTGATCGCAAGCATCACGAATATCGCAGAGCAACTCTACCTTGAACGTACCCGCCGCGCCGAATTCAAGCGGCTGATGGACGAACGGGGTGAGGTGCACGGATTCGAATTTCAGGTGCGGCGCAAAGACGGCAGTTTGATGTGGGTCTCCGAGAACGCGCGCGCCGTTCGCGACGCCGCCGGCGGGTTGCTCTACTACGAGGGGACAACCGAAGACATTACCGCGCGCAAGCAGGCAGAGGAAGCGCTGTCGAAATTCCAACTGGGCATTGAACGCTCCAGTGAAGCGATTTTTCTCACCGATTCCAATGGGACGATGACCTATGTGAATCCTGCCTTCGAGAAAATCTACGGCTATTCCAAGGAAGAAGCGCTCGGCAAAACGCCGCGTCTCTTGAAATCCGGGTTGATCAAGGGCACGGCGTACGAAGATTTCTGGAATAAGCTTCGGTCCAAGCAAGTCGTCACCGGAGAGATCACCAACCGGACCAAGGACGGCGAGTTTATCACAATGGAGAGTTCCGCCAACCCCATCCTAAACGATGCCGGAGAGATTGTCGGATTTCTCGCCATACAGCGCGACATCACCGGCCGAAAACGCGGCCAAGCAGAGATACTTCTTGAAAAAGCCCGCTTCCAGCAGCTGTTTGAGAATTCTCCGATCGGGATCGCGATGCTGGACGCGCAAGACCGAATCCAAACCATCAACCCGGCGTTCCAGACGATCTTTCAATACACTCCAGAAGAAGTAGTTGGGCGGTTCATCAATGAGGTGATTATTCCAAGCGCCTATCAAGAGGAAGCGGTACGGCTCTCGTCCCTGGCGATGAACGGCGCCGCGTCGCAAACTGAAACAGTGCGGATGCGCAAAGATGGGACTCTTGTGCCGGTGCAAGTCTACGGAGTTCCGATCGTGCGCGACGGCATGGCGATGGGAATCTATGGGATGTATGCGGACATCACCCAAGCCAAGCAAATGGAAAGCCAACTCAAACGCGAGGTCGAGAAACTCAGTGCGCTGCACCAGATCGACCGCGCGCTATCCACCCTCGAGCTCCACGCCTGTTTGCAGACCATTGTCACGGAGGCGCGCGCGCTCTTCGCCTCGGACCTCGTTGCCATCTTGCTGAGCGAAGGCGACCACCTTCGCCTCGCCGCCGAGGTGGGTCTGGTCAGCCCGTTGAAAGAGATCGTCGTCCCGTTAGGCAGCGGCATTTCCGGCTGGTGCGGCGCCCACTGCCAATCCCTTCGCGTGCCCGATGTCTCCCAAGACGCGCGTTATCTACTCTACGATTCGCGGACGCGCGCGGAAATGGCAGCGCCTCTCTCCGTACAAGGCGTATGCATCGGCGTGCTGAACGTCGAAAGCAGTCAGGTCAATGCGTTCACGCCGGCGGACCTCGAATTGCTCGAAAGCTTGGCGGCGCGCGCCGCCGCCGCGATCCACAACGCACGCTTGCACGCGGCGGAGCGCGAACACCGGCAATTTGCCGAAACGCTGCGGGATGTCGGTATCGCGCTCACCTCACAACTCGATCCCGGCGCCGTGCTCGACCAACTGCTCGACCTGGTGGGGAGCGTGGTTCCCTATGACTCGGCGGCGGTCCTGCTGCTCGAGGGCAAGGTGGTGCGCTGCAAACGTCAACGCGGCTACGACAAGCTGGGTCTGGCGGAATGGATGCAAGAGTTCGAAGTGCCGCTGAACGAGTTAGCCAGTCTCTCCAAAATCGTGGAGAGCGGGCGACCCTACGTCGTCTCCGACACGTACACGGATCCGAATTGGACTGTGATCGAAAAGTCGCGGCACATCCGGTCGTGGATTGGCGCGCCGATCTACATTCGTGGCACGCTCATCGGCTTTCTGGCTTTGGACAAACTCGAGCCGGGATTCTACACTGACTCAATGGCAGAACGCCTGGTGGCTTTCGCCAGCCAGGCGGGTATGGCGATGGACAATGCGCGGCTTTATGCGGAACAGCAACAACTTGCCGTCACGGACAGTATGACCGGGCTGAGCAACCGCCGCCATTTTGTCGAGGTCGCGCAGCGCGAACTCGTCCGCGCCAGCCGCATGCGTTCTCCGTTCGCCGTAGTGATGATCGACTTGAACGACTTTAAGAAGGTGAACGATACGTTCGGTCATTCCGCCGGCGACCAAGCGCTGCAACTGGTCGCCAAGTTACTCGCCAGTCACGTTCGCGCGGTAGACTTGGTGGCGCGCTACGGCGGCGACGAATTTGTGATGCTGCTGCCGGATTGCAACCCGCGCGCCGCGCAGAACATCGCGACGCGTCTGCAAGAAGATGTCAGAGCGCTGCGCCTTGCTACGCCCAATGGAAACATCGAACTCGATCTCAGCGTGGGTGTGGCGATCTCAACGCTCGCGCCGGAAGAAACGTTGGATCGTCTGCTCGTCCGCGCGGACGCGGCGATGTATGAAGCCAAGCAGCAAAGCAAAGCGCTGGTCTCGGCAGCGTGACCCCGGCAATTCAAACCCCCGTTAGATTCTCACCTGCCGGGTGCGCGTCACATTTTTGGATACCGATTCGACGCAGGTCGAATTTGCCGTGCGTTGCCGCGATTTCAATCGCCCGCCGCGAGACACCCAAAAGTTTGACGCACACCCCACCCGTCCGGGTGTGGGCAAAGTCGCTTGACAGGAACGACGCCACGTTTGTAGTGAGCGACGGAGCGCAGCGGAGTCGCGCGCTCTGCCGCAAACGGCACTCCGCTTCGCTACGTGCCTGACTACGAACCGGCTCT
>JBBIJS010000171.1:0-6312 GCA_037445855.1 Chloroflexota bacterium
CAATCGCCCGCAGCGAGTCACCCAAAAGTTTGGCGCACACCGTCCTATCGAAAAATCGTTTGACTAGGCGCGTGAATTGCGGTATGATAGATCTGCAACCTGGCGACGTGAAGATTCGCAAAACGGAAAGGAATTTTTGCCGTGCCACGCTTACCGCTCCAACTTCTCACCATCGTGGTGTTCGCCTTCACGTTGTACTTTGTGTGGGATTTCAGCCAACGCGTCGTGACGAGTATTCGTCTCGACCAGTCCGCCGAACAGGCGCAGCACGCGGTCGACCGCGCCAAAGCTACGCAGACCGCGCTTGTCGAAAAGAAAAAACTAGTGCAGAGCGCGCCGTATATCGAGACGGTCGTGCGCGGTTGGCATTGGGCGAAGGATGGCGAGATGCTGGTCATCCCGCAGATCACGCCCGCGCCCACACCCGTCGTCAGCGCGCCGCTGCCGCCGCCGCCGCCCGATGTCCCGTGGTGGCAGCAAATCTTCAATTTCCTTTTTGGTTCCTAACGCCGTGAACATCCGCTCGCTCACCGGCTTTCTCGCGCTTGCCGATCCGATCACCGATGCCGCGTTCCATCCGCTGCGCGACCTGGTGCGCGCGGCGCGCGATGAATTTGGCAACGCTGGTATGCCGATTCAAACCGCGCGCGTTGCCACTCAGCCGGTCCCCGAGATCGCCCCGCGCGATCTGACGCAGTTTGCGCGCGACCTCGAAGCCGCCTGCCAGGCGCACGGCATCGATTACGCGTCGCTCGGCGCGGCGCGCGCCGACCACCGCCTTGCGCCGCTCGATCTCCTTGATGAAATCCCCGCCGCACTGCGCGCAACCGAAAACGTCTTTGCGTCCGTGCAGATCGCGTCGCGCGCAAGCGGCATCAACCTCCGCGCGGTTTCGGCGGCAGCGCGCGCGATCCACGCGCTTGCGAATTCAACCCCGGACGGCTTTGGTAATTTCCGGTTTGCCGCGTTGGCGAACTGCCCGCCGCACTCGCCGTTCTTCCCGGTCGCGTACCAGCACGGCAGCGAACCCGCGTTCGCCCTGGCAACCGAAGGCGCGCCGCTCGCGCTCGCTGCGTTTAGCCGCGCGAAGAATCTCGACGAAGCACGCGCGAACCTGATCGGCGCGGTCGAGAACGCCGCGCAGGCGATGACGCGCATCGCGAACGAGCTCGCCGCGCGCTTTGCGTTTCGCTTTGCCGGAATCGATTTCTCGCTTGCGCCATTTCCGGACGCGGCGCGCAGCATCGGGAGCGCGCTGGAGAAACTCACCGGCGCGGCATTCGGCGAGCACGGGACGCTCTTCGCCGTCGCGTTCGTCACCGACTGCCTGCACCGCGCGAGTTTCCCGCGCGTCGGTTTTTCCGGTCTACTGCTGCCGGTGTTGGAAGACGCGACGCTCGCCGCGCGCGCGGCGCACTATTCGCTCGATTCGCTCCTGCTCTACTCGACCGTCTGCGGCACTGGACTCGATACTGTTCCGCTGCCGGGCGACACGAGCGCGGATGCGATCGCCGCGATTCTACTCGACCTCGCGACGCTGGCGGTGCGACTCGACAAACCGCTAACCGCGCGGCTCATCCCGATCCCCGGTCTCAAAACCGGCGACACCACGCGGTTCGATTTTCAGTATTTCGCGAACGCGCGCGTTTTGGATGGCGGCGCGGGCGCGCTCAAGATTTTTGAGAGCGATACGCAGGTAAGACTCTAGACGGAAGACGAAGGATTTGCCGACCTCCGTCTTCCGTCATCCGTCCTCCGTCGCATTACAAGGCACCGATGTCTGACAAAACAATTCTTCTCCTCGGCGGCGCGGGCTTGGTCGGCGCGCAAGTAGCGCGGCAGATCGCGCGCGATGTGCGCCCGGCTCAGATCATCCTCGCGTCGCTCTACCAGCGCGAAGTGCGCGAAGTGATCGGTCCCCTCGAAAAAGAATTCTCCAACGTCCAGTTCGCCGGTGTGTGGGGCGACGTGTTCGTGCGCGCGGATTTCACGGATGAAAAGCGCGCCGCGCTCCTCCAAAGTTCCGAGCGCCGCGCCAACCTCTTCGACGATCTGATGGGCGACCTCGACGCCACGTACGCGCGCGCGCGCCTCGTACAGCTCATCCGCGAAACGAAACCCGACGTCATCGTCGATAGCATCAACACCGCGACCGCGATCAGCTATCAGGATGTTTACACCGCGTCCGTCCTCGCCAAGCAGCGGATCGACGCGCTCCTCGCGCGCATCGAAACACTGAACCAATCGCTCAATCCGCAGACCGGCGACGCGACCGACGCGTCGTTGCGGAGCGGCGTCGCGGAATTGGAGCAATTGCGCAAGAACGCCAAGACCGCGTTCGACGTTCTGTTGTTGTCGCAGGCGGTGCCGCAATTGATCCGCCACGTCATCCTGGTTTTGCGCGCGATGGAAGAAGTAGGCACGCGGCTGTATTTGAAGATCGGCACGACCGGCACCGGCGGCATGGGGCTGAACATTCCGTACACGCACGGCGAGGACAAGCCGTCAGCCAAACTGATGTCCAAGACCGCGGTCGCGTTCGCACACACCGGCTTGATGTTCCTGATGGCGCGCACGCCGGGCGCGCCTATCGTCAAAGAAATCAAGCCCGCCGCGATGATCGGTTACGCGGATGTGACGCTGCGCTCGATCACCGAACGCGGCGAGCCGGTGCATGTCTACAACAGCCAGAGCGAACGGCTGCCCGACGCGCTGATCCTGCACGACGACCTCAAGCGCTATAAAAATCTGGGCAAGCTGCAAATGGCGGTCATCGATACCGGCGAGAATGGGCTGTTCACCAAGGGCGAGTTTGAAGCGATCACCGCGGTGGGGCAGATGGAATTCATCACGCCGGAGGAAATCGCGAGCAAGGTCGTGCTGGAAATCAAGGGCCAGAACACCGGCAGCGACGTGATCGCCGCGATCGACGGCGCGGTGCTCGACCCGACGTATCGCGCCGGGTTTCTGCGCCGCACCGCGCTCGAAGAAATCGAGCGGCTCGAAAAAGAAACCGGCATGCCGAGTATCGCGCTTGGGCAATTGGGTCCGCCGGAGATTTCCAAATTGCTGTACGAAGCGTACCTACTCAAGATGCGCTATCACACGCTCAGCCGCGTCCTCGCCCAAGCGCCCCAGGCGATTGCGAGCACGCTCTATCGCTACATCGTGCGGCACGAAAAGTTGCGCCAGACCATCACCTCGGTCGGCTTACCGATTCTTGCGCCAGACGGCGCGCGCATCTTCCGCGGTCCGTTCGTCCGCATCCCGGAACGCGCGGACACGAACCGCGTGCCGCTGACGCCGGCGGCAATCGACCAATTCGCGCGCAAGGGCTGGGTCGATCTGCGCCCGGACAATTTCGCGCGGTGGAAAGAACGCTTTGAGAGGATGCACCGCGCGCGCAAAGCGCTGCACGGGCGCGGCAGCGCGGGGATCACGATGGAAGCGTACCTCACCGACGAGATCAACATCGGCGATGTCGTCGCGTGGGTGTTTAATAACGAGGAACTGGGATATAGAATCAAATGAGCCAGCAATCACCACACCACAACACGTTCGGCTTGCTTTCCGCACTGGATCGGCGAGCCAAAATTTCGCGTCAAGCGACGCTAACCCTCCGGCGCGGGCTTGCGATTATGCTTGCCGTTCTCACGGGCTGCGTGTCTGCGCCCGCCACGCGCGCGTTGGTAAGCACCCCTGCTAGCGCCGCGTCGGTTGTGGCTGCGCCGTCCGGCACGCCTCGCTCGTCATCACAGAGTACCGTAACGCCGACCGCCTGTCTTGGCAGCATCGCCGGCAAAGTCTACTCCACTGCCAACGGCAGCGCACCAGCCGCGCCGGGCGAACAAGGCGTAGCGAACGCGACCCTCACGTTGGAGGACTCGCGCGGCGCGATCATTCAGACCTTGATCACGGCTGCCGGGGATTTTGATTTCGTTGATCTAGTCCCGGGAGATTACTCCGTGAGAGAAACGCCGCCTGCCGCGTTCGTCGCATCGGGCGAAAGCATCGCCTACCTCGCGGTCACCTGCGGCAGCGTCGCTATCCACGATTTTGTCAATACTTCCATCCAGGTCGCCCAGGATCTTACACCCACGCCGCAAGTTACTCCAACGTCGCTCGCCGCCAGTTCTCCGGAGTTGGCTTGGGTCGTGACCGATCAACCGGTGACCGCCCTGTACGTCAATTCCGCCGGCGACATTTACTACGGCAGCCCCTCCTCGATTGATGGAGTTGACAATCCATTTCTAGGCAATTCTGCGCTGTGGAAAAAACCGGCGAAAGGTGAGCCGATCCAATTGACGGGCAATAGCCATAACCTCATCGGCGGCATTGCCGTCTACAATGGGAATATTTATTTCGATGAAGCCGGCGCCCTGGATCGGATCCCCGACGATAATCAACTCCATGAGCAGGTAGACACAGTCTTGCGTTTTCCAGTCCTCAGTCAAATCTACGGGCATCTGAATAGTTCCTTGGCGATCTCCACTTGGCGCAACGTACCCATTCTGCTCCTCTCCGTTGGTTCGCGGATCGATTCGAATTTTGACGACGTCGGTCATCCGAGCGGCATCCAGCCGCCGTGGTACGAAGACTTTCCAACTGGGCGAATCCTATTCGCCAATCTCCCTTGGCTGGAGACGACGCACAATTACGCGATCACGCCCAACGGCACGGGTCAGGTCTACGAGTACGCTCGCGGCGTCCGCAATCCCTGGGGCATGACGGTGGGCGCGCTCAACGGGCAGACGCATGTTTTCGCGGTGGACAATGATCCAGCCTTCCGGCCGGAAAAGTATGATCCCAATCCGCAGAACGCCGGGGATGAATTGAACGACATCGTCTTCGGCATCGATTACGGTCACCCGTACTATTACGCCGGCGAGGAACCGCCGCCGTATCGCAAACCCATCGCCGTTTTCCTTGACGGGTCCGTTCCTTCCGGCGTCGCGATTGCCGGCGGGCGGCTCTTCGTTTCGCTGTACCAAGCCAAAATGATTGTGGAAGTCGATCCGACCAACCCAGATTATAAGCACTCGTGGAAACCGGCGCTGACGGGTATTGATCCCTTTACTATCGCAGCCAACGGCACCCTGCTTTACGTCGCAAACTGGCAAGGTATTCGCGTGATCGACGTGGATACGTTGGAGTAGAAAATGGAGTCAGAATGAAAATCGATGTTGGCGTTCTCGTCCCTAACCTGTTGGATATTCCGAACGTCGCGCGCGCGGCGGAAGAAATTGGATTCGACTGCCTGTGGACGAGCGAGACACAGCACGAGCCGTTCCTGCCGCTGGCGCTTGCCGCGGAGCACACCACGCGCATCGAACTCGGCACCGCGATCGCGGTCGCGTTCCCGCGCAGCCCGACGGTGCTCGCGCACATCGCGTGGGATTTGGCGAACGCGTCGCAGGGACGCTTTATTCTCGGACTTGGCACGCAGGTCAAGGCGCACATCGAGCGGCGCTTTGGGATGACGTGGGAATCGCCCGCGGCGAAACTGCGCGAGCTGATCCTGGCGATGCGCGCGCTGTGGGACACGTGGCAAAACGGGACCAAGTTGAATTTCCGCGGCGAGTTCTACAAGATCACTTTGATGACGCCGTTCTTCGATCCCGGCGCAATCGAGCATCCGAATATTCCAATTTACATCGCCGGCGTGAACGAGCACCTGTGCCGCGTCGCCGGCGAACTGTGCCAGGGCTTTCACGTCCACCCGTTCCACACGGCGAAGTACATCCGCGACATTGTACTGCCGAATATCGAGCAGGGCGCGCAAGCCGCGCACCGCGCGCGCGCGGACGTGCAGCTCTCCAGCGCGATCTTCGTCGCGACGAACGACGCTGAGCGCGCCGCCGTGCGCCAGCAAATCTCGTTCTACGCGTCCACACCGACATACAAGACGGTGCTTGACGCGCACGGCTGGGGCGAGGTGAATCAAAAACTTGGCGCGCTTGCCGCGCGCGGCAAATGGGACGCGATGCCCGCGCTCATCACGGACGACATTCTGAACGAGGTCGCGATCGTCGCGCCGCAGCAAGAGGTCCCTGCGCGCATCAAAGCGCGTTATACCGGCTTGCTCGACCGCATCACGTTCTACGCCCCGTTCACACCAGCGGAAGCGCCCAAGTGGCGCGCGCTGGTGCGCGCATTTAAGATTTAGGATTTCAGATTTATGCTTGGATTAATTGGCGGCAACTTCTTGTGTGCTAGTGGCGGCAAGCCCTTCAATCATAAATCATAAATCGAACATCTGAAATTCCTTGTGCTTTTCATAACCGCGCAAAAGTTCGCGAATTCTTTACATCA
>JBBIJS010000172.1:0-6246 GCA_037445855.1 Chloroflexota bacterium
CAGAGGCAGCCACGCAGGGCTGCCCCTACGTTGTGGTCGTCCGTTTGCGATGTCCTATCGTCGCGGTCGATAACCACTGCGTCCGCCGCGATCGTCGTCGCGACCGCGTCCGCCGCGATCATCGCGACCACGCCCGCCGCGATCGCCGCCGCGCGGACCGCGGTCTTTTTCCTGCGCCTGCTCCACCGTCCATCCTTCCAGGACGGCTTGCCGCGACAGACGAATCTTGCCGGCATCGTCGATGCCAGTGACCATCACCATCACCTCATCGCCGAGCTTCACCACATCGCGGACGTTGGTGACCGGGAAATCGGCGAGCTGCGATTTGTGCACCATCCCGTCGACGCCCGGCGACAACTCGACGAACGCGCCAAACTCTTCGACGCGGACGATCTTGCCGGTGTAGATGTTGCCGAGTTTCGGCGTCTCGGTCATCCCGCGGATGCGCTCCAACGCCAGCAGCGTGCCCTCGCGGCTCGTCGAGGAGATGAACACGGTGCCGTCTTCCTCGATGTCAACTTTGACGCTGAACTCTTCCTGCAGTTTGCGGACGTTCTTGCCGCCCGGTCCGATCAGCGCGCCGATCTTTTCTGGATCGATCTTGGTCACGGTGATGCGCGGCGCGTACTGCGAAATGTCGGTGCGCGGCTCAGGCATCACTTGGAGCATTTTATCAAGGATGAAGAGGCGCGCCTCGCGCGCTTGCATTAACGCTTTGCGCAAGATGTCCGGCGGAAGCCCCTGCAATTTCAGATCGAGTTGCAGCGCGGTAATGCCCTCCGCGGTGCCCGCGACTTTGAAATCCATATCGCCGAGGAAATCTTCCATGCCGATGATGTCGGTCAGGATGGCGTACTGGTCACCCGCGGTGACCAATCCCATCGCGACGCCGGCGACCGGCGCTTTGATCGGCACGCCGGCGTCCATCAACGCCAGGGTCGATCCGCACACGCTCGCCATCGAAGTCGAGCCGTTGGACGACATTGTTTCGGAGACGAGGCGGATCGTGTAGGGAAATTCGCTCGAGTCCGGAATCACGCTGGAGAGCGCGCGTTCCGCCAGCGCGCCGTGCCCGATCTCGCGGCGACCCGGCCCGCGCGACGAGCGCGCCTCGCCCACCGAGTAAGGCGGGAAGTTGTAATGGTGCATGAAACGTTTTTCGTCTTCGGTAGAAAGCGTATCGATGCGCTGCGATTCGCTCGGCATTCCAAGCGTCGCAATGGTTAACACTTGGGTTTCGCCGCGCGTGAAAAGACCGGAGCCGTGCGCCCGCGGCAGCAATCCCACTTCGCTGGTGATCGGGCGAATCGTCGTGTAATCGCGTCCGTCGGCGCGGCGACCTTCGTTCAGCATCATCGCGCGCAGCTCGGTTTTCACCCGGTACTCGAACGCTTCGGCAACGTCGGTTGGCTCGTAGGTTCCGGCGAACGCGGTGACCATTTCTTTCTTCAAGGCGTCGAGCGATTCGTTGCGCTCTGACTTGACGCCTTCTCGTTTGATTGTGGCGGTGATGCGCCCGTCGAGTTTTTCCTTGACCGCATTCTTGATTTCATCGGAGAGCAGGTGCAGCGCGAATTCCTTCTTCGGCTTGCCGAGTTCCGCGCGCATCTTTTCTTGCAGCGCGATCACCGACTGCATCGCCGCGTGTCCTTTTTCGAGCGCTTCGAGCATCAGTTCTTCGGTGACTTCTTCTGCGCCGGCTTCCACCATGATGACGGCTGGCTTTGTGCCGGCGAGCCGCAAATCGAGGATCGACTTGTCCATCTGCGTGAAGGTGGGATTGAAGACAAACTGTCCATCGATGTAGCCCACGCGGATGGCAGCGACGGGACCGTTGAACGGAATGTCGCTGATCGTCAGCGCGGCAGACGCGCCGATGATCGACAGGATGTCGATGAAATGTTCCTGATCGGCGCTCAGCGCGGTGATGACGATGTTGACGTCGTTGCGGAAACCTTTGGGGAACATCGGACGGAGCGGTCGGTCGGTCAGGCGGCAGAGCAGAATGGCTTGCTCGCCGGGGCGCCCTTCGCGCTTGAAGAAACTACCGGGGATTTTGCCGGCGGCGTAGAGTCGCTCTTCATAGTCCACCGTCAGCGGGAAGAAATCGACGCCGGGGCGCGGCTCTTGCGCCGCGGTCGCGGTCGCGAGGATGACCGTATCGCCGTGGCGGACGGTGACGGCGCCGTTCGCTTGACCGGCAAGCTTGCCGGTTTCGATCGTGATTTCACTATCGCCGAATGCGGTAGTGAACGTGTGACTGTCGTTCATAGAAAGGACCTCCTAATCGGTCAGGTAGTCACCAGTCGCGTCGCCGCGTAGTCGAATTGCCGCGCGGCAAGACGATCTGACTACGGGACGAACGCACCCAATGACTCGTTGCCCACGTTGGAGGTCAGGGACTGGAGACTGAACCCCAGTAATCAGTGTTCAGTAAAACAGCGTTCAGGGATACTGATTACTGAGATGCACTCTCCAATTCCTGTTCCCCTGCGGGGCGTGTGATTTTCCTTCCGTTACAAACAAACGAGTAGATGGGTTCGCCGCGCCCCGCATCTACTCGTCATCGACTCGCTATTTGCGCAACCCGAGCCTTCCGACAATCTCCTTGTACCGGGCAGCGTCTTTCTTACTGAGATACCGCAAGTGTCGCCGGCGTTCACCAACCATTTTGAGCAGACCACGTCGGGAGTGGTTATCCTGTTTGTGACCCTTCAAGTGTTCCACGAGCTGATTGATGCGTGTGGTGAGAAGGGCAATCTGAACCTCTGGCGAGCCAGTATCATTGACGTGCGTGTGATACTTTTCCATGATGGCTGTTTTTTCAGCCTTTCTTAGCGCCATGCGCTTCTCCCTTCCAATGTATTACCTTTTCGAACGTGGGCGGATTATAGCACAGGTGGGCGATTCTGGCAAATTGGGTTATCCCGGTTCGGATGAAGCGTGGCTTGCGTAGTTCATTCAGTCTGATCGATTACAACAAACCGCGCGCTGAAAATCGCGCGGGCGCGAGTTCCAGCCGCGGCAAGCCACATCGCGCGGGGCGCGACCGGATTTATCGCGGCAGCTTGATCGTCCACGGCGCGGGCGCAATCGAACCGAATATCCATTTCGTTTCTTCCGGCGCCAACCCACCGCGCAGAAAATTTGTGTTGCCGCTTTCGTAAGACGAAATGACTGTTTTTCGATTTGCCAACCGGCTGGTTTGATGCTACAATGATGCCCTCGGGGATATAGAAAAATCGCGGCGGCTGTGCTGCCTCATTCATGCCAAAAGGAGGTACACCGAATGGCAGACGAAGTGGTCATGGCGTATTGTGTGAAGGAAAAAGCGCAGAAACCCATGAACGATGCGAAGGTAGTCATACTCAAGAATGGCAAGCACGCGATGCAGGGCGTTTGCTCGTCGTGCGGCACCAAGATGATGAAATTTGTGTCCGCCAAGAAGACGGAATCGGTTCCTCCCGCGGCTTGAGATTTTGGAAACTCAATTCAAGCATGCCCGTCTCACTACCGAGGCGGGTTTTTGCTTATAGGGTCGGAACGAATCCTATGGCATCCCGAAACCTCCGCGTCTGGCTGATCGCGTTCGTGTTCGTGTTGGCTGCCGGGTGTACTCCGGCTGCGCCGATTGCGCCAACGCGCACGCCGACGGCGGCAGTTGACGAGTTAGCACAATACCAGCCGGCGTTGATTGCCGGCAACGCGAATGACCCGGCTTTGCTCGATCGCCCGACGCGCTACAGCATGACGCTGCAGTACGACCCGGCGACGCCCACGCTCGCCGGCGGCGAGGACGTGCGCTACTTTAACCGCCAAGCCGTTCCGCTCAATGAAATCTATTTCCGGCTATTTGCCAACTATCCGGATTCCGGCGGCAAGCTCGCGGTGAGCCATATCACGCTCGATGGAACGCCGGCGTCCGGCGCGCTGGAGGTGCAGGACACCGCGCTGCGCGTCGCGCTCGCCCAGCCGCTCGCGCCGAACGCGGCGGTGAATATCCATCTCGATTTTAGCGTCACGATACCGCGCAACAGCAAAGGGCACTACTCCGATTTCACCGCGACTGATAGCGTCACCACCATGCCGACCGTCTATCCGCTCATCCCGGCGTACGACGCGCAGGGCTGGCACATCGAGTTGCCGCCGCCGTACGGCGACTTGGTTTACGCGGCGGCGTCGTTGTACGCGGTGACGATGACGGTGCCGACGACGATGACGGTGATCGCGTCCGGCTCGACCGTCAGCACGGCGGACAACGGCAACGGCACGACGACCTGGCGGCTGGTCGGTGCACCGATGCGCGATTTCGATCTCAACGTGTCGGCGCAATTGCAGAAGGCGAGCGCGGTGCTGGGCGAGACGACGGTGAATTCGTGGTACGAGCCGGCGGATGCGGACGCGGGGAGAAAAGCGCTCCAGTTCGCGACGGACGCGCTGCGCGTTTACGAGAATCGCTTTGGGACGTATCCCTATCGCGAATTCGACGTCGTGGAGACGCCGACGACCGCGGGCGGCATCGAATATCCCGGCATCGTCGCGATCGCGCGTAATTTGTATCGCGACGCGCGCTCGGCTGACTTTTTCGAGTTCGCGACCGTGCACGAGGTTTCGCACCAATGGTGGTACGCGATGGTGGGGGACGATCAGGTGAACCAGCCGTGGGTGGACGAGTCGTTGGCGCAGTACAGTTCGCTAATTTATACCGAAGATGTGCATGGCAAGGACGCCGCGCGCGTCGTCTTACGAAACTATTTTTCGAGTCCGTACACGCGCGCGAAAGACGCGGGGCACGATATGCCGGTCAATCTGCCGGTCGCGGCGTACAACGAAGCAGACTATAGCGCAATCGTCTACGGCAAGGGACCGCTTTTTTACGACGCGCTTCGCACGCGGATGGGTGACGCGCTCTTCTTCCAGTTCCTGCGGACGTACTTTGAACGGTACCGTTACAAAGTTGCGACCGGCGACGATATTCTGCGGACGGCGGAGGATGTCTGTGGCTGTAGTTTGCAGAGCGAATGGAAGCAGTGGATTCTTAGCCCGGCGAAATAGAAACGGGCGACACACCGGGGGTGGCGTGTCGCACACTATTCCTCCTCGCGCTCCTCGAGGAGAAGCACACGAATGCGTCGTGCTGTGTCGTCGATTCGGTATACAATCTGGTAACGACCGACCCGCACGACAGATCTCTCAAGATCGAGCATAATGGAATCAGGCGGACGCGGGTTCAATTGCAAAGCAAAGATCCGCATGTGAATTTGCCTATATCGTTTGGGATGCAATGCTTCGACTTGCTTGGCAAACTCAGACGCAAATTCAATGGCGTACATCCGGAATCTCCGGCAAATCCAAGCCCAGATCAACTCCCCACTTCTTTTCATAATCGCGTACAAATTGCTCGAAGGGGATGTATTTCTTCGTGCGCTTTTCAATGGCGCGAACTCGTTTCAACACCCTGCGATTCTCAATCTCTTCTAGCTGCTTCAGATCCTCGGCGCTGACAATTGCGCCGACCGGTTTGCCGCGCTTGGAAACGACGATCCGTTCGTGGCGATAGATGACGCGGTTTAGCAAATCCGAGAACTGGTTTTTGGCTTCTGCGACACTGACGGTCTTTTCCATCGCGACCTCCTATTGGCTATTATAGCCATAATGGACAACTTGGCTATATTATCCACGATCGGCGTGGTCTTGTCAATTTGTTGAACCACGTCCTGCGCCGAGTCCTCGCCGCGCGACTGCGCGAGGTCTTGGTCCTGCAAGTCCTTGCTACAATCCGTAAATCTCCCCGAACTTGTTCTTCAGATACCGCATGTAGGATTTCGTCTGCAGCGGCTCCCCGGTGATCTTCCGCGCCAGCTCGTCCAGCGTAAACTTGCGACCGTGTTGATGCAGGTTCGTCCGCAGCCATTTGAGCAACTCTCCAAATTCACCGCGTTCGATCTGCTTCGGCAGCGTTGGAAGATCGCGCAGCGCCTGATCGAAGAGCTGCACCGAAAAGATCGAGCCGAGCGAATAGGTCGCAAAGTAACCGATGCTGCCGCCCGACCAGTGGATGTCTTGCAGGCAGCCCTGCGCGTCGTTCGGCGGCACGATGCCGAGGTACTCTTTCATCTTGGCGTTCCACGCTTCCGGCACGTCGGCGACCTTCAGCTTGCGTTCGATCAAATCGTTCTCAAGTTCAAAGCGCAGCAGGATGTGCAGACTGTACGTCACCTCGTCCGCCTCCACGCGGATGAACGA
>JBBIJS010000173.1:0-6206 GCA_037445855.1 Chloroflexota bacterium
GGCAGCGGCGCGGTTCCGCCCGGCACGTAAATGCCGACGCGCGCCAACGGTATGACACGTTGTCCCAGTAGGGACGAGGCATTCGCCAAATCATCTGACGAATTTGCATCCTCTTTGAACTGGAAATCACGTTTTAATTCCGAGCTCAATTTGGCGAATGCCTCGCCCTTACCTGCCAGCCACGATTTCGGCTTTTGCTTCTCGTGGAACATCCGCACGCGCGCCGCGGCGAACTCGAGCGCCTCGCGCACAGCCGCCGGCGTCTCCGCATACGCTGCGTCGATTTCGTCCTGACTCACCGCGACGCTTGGCAGCATCACGCCGTCGAGTTTGCGCGTCCATTCGAGGAGCGCCGCGTCGCCGCGCGCACGAACGTCCGCAATGATCCGCGCGACCGCTTGCTCCGGCGTCAGTGGCTCGCCAAATGTTTTTGCGATTCGTTCCGCGAGCGCGGGCGAGATTCCCTTGTCGAGAAATCCGCGATGGCGAAGAATCTTTTCGCGTCCCGCGCTTGCGCCGATGATGAGGGGTACCGTCATTTCGTTTGCCTCGGATCTAATCTTGTCCGCGTTCTTCCGCGCTCACGCCTGCACTTGCGTGCGGCGCAAGGGTCCGCGTCCCATTTATTCTTTCCATCAATTCCCGCACTTCAGCCACGCGCAAGGTGTGCGACGCGCGGTTGACGATGAACGCGGCTTGCGATTTGAAAATCTCGTCGAGTTCGACCAAGCCATTTTCGCGCAGCGTCCGCCCCGTGTCCACCACGTCGACGATCAAGTCGGCAAGCCCAACCATCGGCGCGAGTTCGATCGAACCATAGAGCGCGATGATCTCGACCGACAAACCGCGCGCCGAAAAATGTTTTTGCGCCGAGCGCGGATATTTCGTCGCAACGCGCAAGCCGGCGAGCAAGCGCCAGTCCGCATCGCGCAGCTCGGCCTTGCCAGCGACGATGAGACGACACGCGCCGTAGCCCAACGCCAACGGTTCGTACACATTCACGCCGCTCTCGAACAGCGCATCCTGCCCCACGACGCCAACATCCGCGGCGCCGTACTCCACATAGATCGGCACATCCATCGGCTTGGCGATCAAGAACCGCGCGCTGTGCGCCGCGTCGTCGATCACCAACTTGCGCGAATCGCGCGTTTCGCGCAAATCATAACCGAGTGACTCGAAGAGTTTGATCGATGGACCGAGCAAGCGCCCCTTGGCGAGGGCAATAGTGAGTTTGGTCATAGCAATTTCCATTTCGTAGGGGCGACCCTTGGGGTCGCCCGCGCTGAGCAGGGGCAACCCCCGCCCCTACTCAATGCGTCCATCGCGCCACCAGATTTCACGCGCGCCGCGCAAGCGGGCGTACTCGCGCAAAGCGTTATCATCGCGATCAAAAACATCTACCTCGATAATCCTGCCTCCTGCACGGGCTGACGCGACTCGACCGTCGTACTCTTGAGCGATGACCTCCGGCGCGCTGCTGACGCGTGCGGCGCCGCGCGAGCGTAGCGCCATCAGGACGCGCTCAACGCCGATAGCAAAACCGACTGCGGGAACCCGATGTCCGAAATGCGCGATGAGATTGTCGTACCGTCCACCGCTCGCGACCGCAAAGCCCAAACCCTGCGCGAAACCCTCGAACAGAATTCCGGTGTAGTATTCCATCCCCCGGTTTTCCGCCAGGTCGAGCGTGACCGAATCATTCAAGCCGAATGGCGCAAGCTGCGCGACGACCGCGCGCAGGTGTTCAATCGCCGCGCGCGCGTCCGCGTTCACACATTCGGCGCGATCCAAGACATCGATTCTGCCTGACAGCGTGGGCAGCTGCGCCAGCGCGCGTTTGTGCGCGGCATTGAGGTTGAGCGCATCGAGCAGCTGCATCAGCGCAGGCGCGTTCTTGCGGCGAATCGCATCGCGCAGCGCGCGATCGTCTGCATCGTTCAGTGCAAGGTCGCGCGTCGTTGCCTGCAAATACGCCGCGTTGCCGAGCGTGAAACGAAAATCGTCCAAGCCCAACGCGCGCAGCGCCGTCATTGCCAGCGCAATCGCTTCCGCGTCCGCGTCCGCCGTCACCGCGCCGATCAACTCGATGCCGGCTTGCGTGAACTCGCGGCGCACGCCGGCTTGCGGCTCTTCGTAGCGAAACGCCGAACCGACGTAGAAGAATCGTAACGGCATCGCGCGGTCAAATAACTTGGTGCCAACGATGCGCGCGATCGGAATCGTAAAATCCGCGCGCAGCGCGAGCGTGCGCCCATCACGATCGAAAAAGCGGTACATTTCTTCGCGCAGCTGCGGTCCGGCTTCAGCGGCGAGCGATTCATAGTACTCGAACGTCGGCGGGATGATTTCGGCATAGCCCCAACGCGCGAACGTATCAGCGAGCGCGCGCTCGACCGCGCGTTTGCGCGCCGCGTCATTGAAGAACAAATCCGCGACGCCGTGCGGCAATTGTTTATTGAGCGGTTGAGAGATCATACCTCTCCTCTCACCCCCGCCCCTCTCCTGGCGCAAGTTCAACAGCAGGAGAGGGGAAGGGGAGTGGGGTGCAAACAAAAAAGACAAGCCGCGGTAGACTTGTCTTCGGGGTGAGTGCGAAAACGCCGAAACGGCGAGATCGTTTACCGACTCACCCCACAGAAATGATGATGCTTGATCGAAAAACGTTTGCTCAACATTCTGCAGGCATTATAGGCGAAACCGTGACGATTGTCAAATGCAATTTGACATCCCACAGCAACTGTGGTATAGTCGCCTCAACTTCGGAGCAATGCAAATGTTATTCAATGCGTTACCTACTCGCCCGCGTCCGACACCAGCCCATCGGTCTGGTGTACTTTGCATTTCTCTCTAATCGCGCGGACTCGCGGATTTTAGAATGTACCCAGACCTGTTTTGTCGGTCTGGGTTTTTGTTTTCGGAGGAATAATGATTCGCGTTGGGATTTTCGGCGCGACCGGTTATACCGGCATCGAACTCGTCAAGATTTTGGCGCGGCATCCACAAGCGCAGATCGCGTTTGCCACATCCGATTCGTACGTCGGCAAGAAACTGAGCGACGCGTTTTCCTGCCACTATGACATTCCGCTGATCGCGCACGACGCCGCGCCGCTGAGCGAGATCGATGTTGCATTCCTCGCGCTGCCGCACGGCGCGTCCGCCGATTTTGCGAAACGCGCGCTGAACGCCGGCGCGCGCGTGATCGACCTCTCCGCCGATTTTCGCCTGCACGACGCGGCGGCGTACAAGAAATGGTACGGACTCGATCATCACGCGCCCGAACTATTGCCGCAGGCGGTCTACGGCTTGCCGGAATTGCACCGCGCGCAGATCAAGGTCGCGAAACTGATCGCGAACCCCGGTTGCTATCCGACGAGCGTGATTCTCGGACTCGCGCCGATCTTGCGCGCGGGCGCGAGCGACGACACGATTATTGTAGATTCGAAATCGGGCGTGTCAGGCGCGGGACGCAAGGCAACGCTGTCGAATAGTTTTGTCGAGGTGAATGAAAACTTGTCACCGTACAACATCGGACGCACGCATCGGCATCTTTCGGAGATGGAGCAGGAGTTGCAGGCGATCAACGCGCGGGCGGCGCTGATCTTTTCGCCGCATCTGCTGCCGGTGAACCGCGGTATTCTCTCGACGATGTATGTGAGATTGAACAACGGCTGGGATGAAAAACGATTGCGCGATTTGTACGCCGAAACGTACCGCGCCGAACCGTTCGTCCGCATTCTACCGAGCGGGCAAATCGCAACGCTCGCGCACAGCAACTATACCAACTACTGCACAATTTCGATCCATCACGTTGCACAAGTCAATCAAGCAATTATCTGCGCGAGCATCGACAATCTCATCAAGGGCGCGAGTGGGCAAGCGGTGCAGAATATGAATTTGATGTTTGGGATCGCAGAGACGACCGGACTGATTTAGGATTTCAGATTTATGATTTGAAGGCGAACGCAAATGAGAACTCCTAAATCATAAATCGCAAATCATGAATCTGGCTATTAGGAATAAGTGTGCAAGTCTTAAAAGTTGGCGGCAACGAAATTGACGATGCGAGTTTTCTCAGCGGCTTCGCGCGCGCGGTGGCGGGTATGCGCGACACGCCGGTCATCGTTCACGGCGGCGGCAAAGAGATCGCGGACTTGCAGTTGAAATTCGGACTGACCCCGCATTTTGTCGAGGGCTTGCGCGTGACGGACGACGCATCGCTGGCAATTGCCGAGATGGTGTTGAGCGGGCGCGTGAACAAGCGCATCGTCGCCGCGCTGTTGAACGCTGGCGCGGACGCGCTGGGCTTGAGCGGCATCGATCGCGGCGTCGTGCGCGTGGAGAAGATGCGGCATCCCGCGGGCGACCTGGGGCGCGTCGGCAGAGTCGTGAGCGTGCGCGGCGAGGTGCTGCGCGATTTCGTCGCGCGCCAGATCGTGCCGGTCGTCTCGCCGATTTCGCTCGGCGGCGATGGTGCGTATAATGTCAATGCGGATTCGGTCGCGTGCGCGATTGCCGCCGCGCTGAACGCGGACGCGGTGGTGTTCGTCACGAATGTCGCGGGCGTGATGCAACAAGACGGAGACGTGATTCCCTCGCTCACCGCGCGCGAAGCGGAAGCGCTCATCGAGTCACAGGTGATTCGCGGCGGGATGATTCCCAAAGCACGCGCCGCTCTTGATGCGATTGCCCGCGGCGCACGGACGGCGCGGATTACGAATCTGGACGGGTTGATGAACGGCGGCGGAACGAGCATTGGTGGTTAGGTGGTTGGGCCGTTGGGTGGTCAGAAAAGCCCAACCACCGAAACATCGATCTACCCAACCACTCAGAATGGAGAAACCATGAATCCACAAGAAATCATCGACGCGGAAAAAAAATATCTTGTCCAAACCTACGCGCGCCCACCGTTCGTGCTGACACGCGGCGAGGGCGTGTATGTATCCGACGCCGACGGCAAAAAGTATCTCGACTGCGCCGCCGGCATCGCGGTCAACGCGCTCGGGTATAACGATCCCGAACTCGTCAAGGCAATTCAGGATGCGGCAGCCGGCTTGCTTCACACGTCGAATTTGTTTTACACCGAGCCGCAGGTCGCGCTCGCCAAAGCGCTCGTCGAGAAATCGTTTGCGGACAAGGTGTTCTTTGCCAACACCGGCACCGAAGCGATGGAAGGCGCGCTGAAATTCGCACGCAAGTACGCCAAAGAGCGCGGCGATACAAATCGCACCGACTTCGTCGCGTTTCGCGGCAGTTTCCACGGACGTACGCTGGGCAGTCTCGCGCTGACTGATTCAGAAAAATATCGAGCGCCGTTTCGTCCGCTGATGCCGGGCGTGACGTTCGCCAACTTCAACGATCTCGACTCGGCGCGCGCCGCCCTCACAAATGAAACCGCCGCGGTCGTCATCGAGCCGGTGCAAGGCGAGGGCGGCGTGTATCCCGCGAGCGATGCGTTCTTGCGCGGATTGCGCGCGTTGTGCGACGAGCGCGGCGCGCTCTTGATCTTCGACGAAATTCAGTGCGGCTTGGGACGCACCGGCAAACTGTGGGCGCACGAATACGCCGGCGTGAAACCCGATCTGATGACGCTGGCGAAACCACTCGCGGGCGGCTTGCCGATTGGCGCGACGCTTATGACGGACGCGGTCGCGTCGGCGCTGCACGTCGGCGAGCACGGCACGACGTTCGGCGGCGGACCGCTGATCACATCGGTTGCGCTCGGCGTGTTCAATCGCATCAGCGATCCGAGATTTCTCACGCATGTCAACGCGACTGGGAATTACTTGATGGAGCGGTTGAGCGAGATCAATTCGCCGCACATCAAAGAGGTGCGCGGGCGCGGGCTAATGATCGGCGTGGAATTGGATATTGACGCGGGCAAAGTGACGGAGCGAGGTTACACGCACGGCTTATTGCTCATCAAAGCGCGCGAGAAGGTTGTGCGGTTCGTGCCGCCGCTCGTTTTCCAGAAGCAGCACGTGGATGAGTTGATTGACAAGTTCGGCAAGATTTTGGCGGAAGTTTGGTAAGCGGGTAGTTGGGTGGTTAGCTAGGTGGGTCGTTCGTCGGTCGGTTGATATGCAGGGTCAGATAATTTCTCGATGGATGTTCTCGTCAGTCACTTGCGCCAAAAGTTTTTCCAGCGTCATTTTGCGCTTGACGACTGGCGCGATCACCAATTTGCCATCCACCAGGGAGATTTCGAC
>JBBIJS010000174.1:0-6199 GCA_037445855.1 Chloroflexota bacterium
GGTTTTCATAAACAAAGGAGCAGGCGTTCTCTAACGCCGTGCGCAGGCGCGCTAGCAGGTTGTCGGAGTGGTAGCATAGCCCCGCGTGGGCGTCCGTGATTTTGCGGCGAGAACGCCGACAAGCGGCTATGCTACGGGGTTCTCCGACAAACTCCTAGAGAGCGCGCACCCCGAGTCTTTTCAAAGTTCGCCCCCAAACTGAACTACACCCCGAGCACGGCTGTTGCAAAGTCGATTGACCGGAACGACGCCACGTTTGTAGTGAGCGACGGAGCGCCGCGGAGTCGCGCGCTCTGCCGCAACCGGCACTCCGCTTCGCTGCGTGCCTGGCTACGAACCGACTGTGTAACAGCCCTGAAACACCTAGCCGCGTGGTTTGACATTTCGCTTCTTTTTCCGGATAATGGAATCAACTTAGCGCTAAAGGAATCTCCATGTCACCTCGTAGAGCGGCTCCCCCAAAAAAGCACAGCGGATTGCCTTCGTGGTTCATTCCGGTGGGCATCGGCGTGGTGGTTGTTCTCGCCGCCATCGGTCTGTTCCTGGTGCAGACGCCGGCAGCGCCCGCGCCAAGCAACGGCGGCGGCTTGACCGCGTCCGGTCGGACCGCCGGCGATCCAAATTCCAAAGTCGCCTTTGTCGAATTCTCCGACTTTCAGTGACCGATCTGCAGAGAGTTTGCGCTTGGCGCGGGTCGCCAAATCGAAACACAGTACGTCAAGACCAACAAGATTTCATTCACGTATCGGTACTTCCCGGTCGTCGATCAGGGACGCATCGGTGAATCGCACTGGGCAGCGGAAGCTGCCGAGTGCGCCAACCAGCAGAGCAAGTTCTGGGAGTACCACGATAAACTCTTCGCGGTGTGGACCGGCGAGAATGTCGGCACGTTCACGAAACCCAATCTGAAAAAATACGCGGCTGACCTGGGTCTCGATGCCGCCAAGTTCAATCCGTGCATCGACAATGACCAGACGGCTTCGATCGTCCAAGCCGATGAAGCCCAGTCTCAGGCATTGGGACTGCCGGGCACGCCGAGTTTTCTGATCAACGGCAGTTTATTCCGGAACCAGACGCTCGATTTCAGCGAATTCGCGCGCACCTTTGATTCGCTCTTGAAATAACCGGCGTTCACAATCTGTTCACGGGGGCAAAGATGCCAAACCGTTCGCTGTGGATTCGCGTGGGGCTGTTTGTTGGGCTGGTCGTCCTGATCGTCGCCGCCTTCGGCGCTGCCGATGTGCTGTTCGCGCCGCAAAGCAGCATCGCCGTGTCGGGACGGACGCGCGGCAACGCCGACGCCAAAGTGACGCTCGTCGAATTCTCCGACTTTCAGTGACCGTATTGCAAAGATTTTGCAGTCGACGCGGAGCGTCGAATCGACGAAGCGTACGTCAAGACCGGCAAGGTCAAGTTCGTTTACAAATATTTCCCGATTCTGGATCGCGGCGTCGGCGAATCGCATTGGGCAGCCGAAGCCGCGGAATGCGCGAACGAACAGGGTAGGTTCTGGGACTATCATGATAAACTGTTCGTCAAGTGGCTCGGCGAAAACGTCGGCATGTATCAGAAGGACTCGCTCAAAAAATTCGCCGTTGATTTGAAACTCAACGCTGCCCAGTTCAATGCTTGCCTTGATTCGGACAAGTATGCCGCCGTGGTGCAGGCAGACCTCGACGAAGGCACGAAATTGGGCGTGCCCGGCACGCCCACGTTCTTTGCGAACGGCAAACTGCTTCAGATTCAGTCGCTCGATTTTGAAGCGTTTGCGCGGTTGATCGATCCGCTGCTCAAATAGTTTGCGAACCTTGCGAAGGGTGAGAACCTTCGCAAGGTTTTTCTATTTGCCGATTCCCCCACTCGATGCTACAATCTTTTCGATGTTTGCCCTTTTTCGCAAAGCGTACCGCGATCTGACCAAGCGCCGCGTGCGCTCGCTCCTGACCATCGGCGCGATCGCGATTGGCGTCGCGGGCATTGTCGCGATCGTCTCCACCGCGCAGAACCTCACCCGCGCGCAAGCCGCGGCGTACCACAACGCTTCGCAAGCCGACATCACGTTCTGGGTCTGGGACGCGCCGCCGGCAACCGCGCGCGCGCTGATGGACATTCCCAACGTCGCCGCCGCGGAACTCCGTAACAACTATTTCACCCAATGCAAATGGAACGGCGCATTCCGCGACGTCTATCTCTGGGGCTTGGACAACTTTGCGGACACGCGCATCGATCAGATCCTGTTGCTCGGTGCAGCGCCCAAAGCCGGCGAGTTTGTCGCGGAAACGTCCGTGCGCGATCTGTTTCCAGTCCAAATTGGCGATGCCATCACGTGCCGCGCCCGCGACGGCTCGACGCGCCCGCTGACGCTCGCCGGTTTCGCGCAGAGTCCCAACTATCCATCTGCGACGATTCTCGATTTCGCGACGGTCTACGCCAACGCGCCAGACGTGCAGCGCTTGCTTGGCATCGGCGGCGCGAACGAAGCGCTGCTCAAGATCGACGATCCGACGAAAGCGCGCGCGGTCGCCGATGCCGCGACGCGCCTCTTCATTCGCCGCGGCGTTCAGTTCGCCGCGCCGGACGTGCGCGATCCGAACAACTATACCGGCAAGCGAGAACTCGACGCGCTCTTTCTCCTGCTGTCTGTTTTCTCACTCGTCGGTCTGGTGACCAGCGGCTTTCTCGTCGCGAACACGCTCGCCGCGATGACCGCGGAGCAAGTCGGCGAGATCGGCACGCTGAAAGCGATTGGCGGCACGCGCGGCCAAGTGCTCACGGTTTATGTGATCGCGTCCGCGCTCTACGGCATCGTCGGCACGGTGATCGGCGTCGCGCTGGGCGCGCTCGCGAGTTGGCGCTTGCTGGCGTACGTCGGCGGTTTGCTGAATCTCCAAAGCGATTTTGTCGTCGCGCCGGAAGGCGTCGCGCTCGGCGCGGGCGTTGGCATGGGCGTGACGATCCTCGCCGGCTTGATCCCATCCTTCGCCGCGACCGGCATTCGCGTCAAGGACGCGCTGGAAGCGTACGGCATCATGGCGACGTACGGGCGCGGCTGGAGCGATCGCTTCGTGCAGAAGATCGTCGCGCTGCCGCCGCTTGCGGCGATGTCGCTGCGCAATCTCGCGCGGCGCAAGACGCGCTCGCTGATCACGCTGATGGTGATCGCCGTCGCGGTCGCGGCGTGGCTCGCCGCGCAGAGCACCACCGCGTCGGTCGATACCGCGATTGACGGGCTCTTCCAGACGTTCCACGCGGACGCGTGGGCGTACTTCGATACCTGGGTCGGCTCGAATTTCGTCGCGAACTTTCGCGCGGCGGACGGCGTGCAAGCCGCCGAGGTGTGGTCGCTCACCGACGGCTGGGTCGCGACGTCGCCGGTCCGCGTGTGGGGCGTGCCGGCGCACACGACGCTCTACGCGCCGCGCCTCGTCGCGGGTCGCTGGTTCACCGCGAGCGAATCGGACGCGGTCGCCGTGTCCACCGACCTCGCGCAGGAGCGCAACCTTCACGTCGGCGACACGATCAATCTGGAGGTCAACGCCGACCGGCGGCAATTCCGCGTCGTCGGCATTTTGATCGATAACAGCATTTTTCTCGGCAGTACCGTCGCCGGCAAAGTGTTCTTATCGGAAGAGATGGTCGAGCGGATGGAAGACCGGCAGGGCTGGGCAACTTTTTTCGCGCTCGGCTTTGACGCGCACGACCCGGCGACGGTGGAGCAGCGGCTGGGCGAACTGGCGACGCGCTTCAAACAATATCACATGGGCAGCGGCTCGGCGTACCGCGAAGTGCGCAGCGCAAAGGAGCAGTCGCGCATTCTCTCGCTCGCGCTGGTCGCGATGAGTCTGCTCATCGGCGCGATGGGCGCGCTCGGCGTGTTGAACACGCTGACGCTCAACGTGCTGGAGCGCCGCCGCGAGATCGGCGTGCTGCGCGCGATCGGCGCGGCGGATGCGAGTCTGGCGCAAGTTTTCCTGACGGAGGGATTGGCGTTAGGGTTCGGCGGCTGGCTGGTTGGGGTGGTGATCGGTTATCCGTTGGGACAACTCTTGGTGAATCTGATGCAAGCGGTGCTGTTTCACATCGATTACATTTTCAGTCCCGCGATGGTTTTATCGAGTCTGGTGTTTGCGCTCGCGATTGCAATCCTCGCGAGTCTCGCGCCGGCGCTGGGCGCGGCGCGCCTGCGCGTGGGCCAAGTCCTGCGGTATGAATAGTATGGCAAGGTAACGTTCCTGTTCTGCCACCGAAGCACACAGAATTCCACAGAAATTTTCCGTGTGTTTCTGTGTGATTCTGCGGCTAAAAAGGCGCTCCACGATTGAATGTTCAGATTGGGTTGTCAGCGTCTAATGCTCTGAGGAGGAATCGATGGCAAGCTCCAAATCCAAAACCGCGTCCAAGCCGGCGGCGCGCAAGCGAAGGGCGCAACCTTCCGTGACCGGTCAGGCAACCGCGCTCGCGGGCGCGCCGCTGGTCGCGACTCCGCGGAAGGTTATGGTCATCATTCATGGCGCGGGAAGTTTCTCCGCTGATTACTACAAGCCGTTCGTCGCGGCGGTCGAACAGCGGCTGGGCGGACCCTTCAACTACATCCCGGTCTATTACGCCGACATCACCAACCCGCCGGCGTCCGCCGGCATCGCGGCGTTGACCGCGCCGGTGGATTCGCCGGCGAAGGCGAAATTCAAACAAGATTTGATGGCGGAGATGCAGCGCGCCGCGAACGCGCAGCCGTCCGCGCGTTCCGCCGTCGGCATCACGGCAACCGGCGGCGCGTTTGGAAACGGCAACGTCAGCGGCATCGGTCTGCTGCAGATCATCGTCAAAGAAGTGGGCGACTATTTATTCGCCGCGAACGCTGCCGCGCAAATCCAGCAGCGTCTGAGCGCCGGACTGGACCAAGCCGCGCAGCAATCCGATCAAATCGTTCTCGCGTGTCTGAGTCTCGGCACGCTCGTGGCGTTCGATGTCCTCAAGCTGTTCGCCAATCGCTACACCATCACGTATTTTTTCACGACCGGCTGCCCGCTCGCCAAGCTGCGGCGCGTCGGCGTGCGCCCGCCCGACCTCGGCGCGATCACGCCGGCGGACGTCGCGCATTGGTACAATCTCTACGATACGAACGACCTGGTCGCCGATGCAATTGGGCCGCAGTTCCCGGGCTATCGGCTGCATGACATTTACGTGCAGGTGGGCGACGATCCAATCAGCGCGCACGATTATTTCAACAACGGCGAGACGCTCGACTTGATCGCCGACGCGATGAGGTGAAAAATGTCAACGCAAACGGAAGAAACTCAAAAATCGTCTCCGAGCTTTTTCTCTGGTCTAGCGACGCTCTTTTCGCCGCTGCTTCTTTTGGGGCTGCTGTTTATCGTGACGCTGGTCGGCGGCTTGGGCGTCGTACTCATCGGTCGGATCATTACACAGGTTTTCGCCCTCAGTCTATTTGAGGCATCGCTGATCGCGTTGGGCGTTACGCTCGGAGTCGCCTACGTGCTGGTCCAGATATTGCGCCCGCAGCCCAAGTTGCCATGGCTCGATCCAGATTGGCTGGAGGACGATTACGACGAGGACGAAGATGATTTTGAGGATGATGAGGAGTTCGAGGATTTTCCTCCATCGAAATCCTCAGCGAGCCAGCAACTCCCGCGCGCCGAGCCGATGCCTGGTAGGAACGATCCCTGTTGGTGCGGGAGCGGCAAAAAGTTCAAGAATTGTCACGGTCGCTGATGATTCCAATCACGCCCACGATTGCCATTGACGAAAAAGAAATCCAGGAAGAGTTTGTCCGCGCGTCCGGACCGGGCGGGCAGAACGTCAACAAGGTCGCGACCGCGGTGCAACTCCGCTTCGACGCACGCCATTCGCCGTCATTGCCGGAGGGGGCGCGCGCGCGGCTGATCCGCCTCGCCGGTCGGCGCGTGAACGCGGACGGCGTGCTGTTGATCGAGGCAAAACGCTTTCGTACGCAGGAGCAGAACCGCGCGGACGCGCGCATGCGTTTGATCGCGCTGATCCACGAAGCGGCGATCAAACCGAAAGCGCGCCGCCAGACGCAGCCGACGCGCGCGGCAAAAGCGCGGCGGCTGGAAAGCAAGCAGCGCCGCAGCAAGATCAAGGCGACGCGACAAAACGTGACGCGTGACGAGTGACCCAATGGGGAGGACACCGATGCCTGACGCTCCTATCTACGTTG
>JBBIJS010000175.1:0-6173 GCA_037445855.1 Chloroflexota bacterium
GATCGCCAGGAAAACCGAACGTTTCGCCCGTCCACCTGAAAGTGACTGACAAGTCTCCATTTTTACCCTCCGGGTCTTCGACCCAACAATTGCCGGCACAGCGTGCGAAGCGGTTCGATCCAAGTCTTTCTCGTGATGCGAGACAGAAAAGAAAGAGGCAGACTGATGTACCGACGACCGATACATCAGTCTGCCTTTTTCCATTCCACCGTGGGAACGTAAGTCAATTGTATTCTACTTCATAAACAGCGCTGAGTCAAGATATTGAAGCCAAAAATCCACGGACGCGAGATTTGGATTGTGGAAAACCACGTACAAAAACAGAATCGCCTACTGGGCAATCGAGTTGGCAACCCAGTAAGCGATTCTTGGCGAGTGGAGATGGCGAGAATTGAACTCGCGTCCGAAAAGTTCGCCCCAGAGTCACTACAAGCTTAGTCGGTCTTTGGTTCTCGCGCTCCCTTACTCGTCCGACAGAGTTGGAAACGCCGAGCCGTGTCAAGGCAACCACGAGGGTTGCCCCTACCTCTTTGACGATCGTTACCGGCGTGGCGACCGCCGCACCCCAACTTGGTTTCGCCCAGCGCACATCCTTTGGGGGAGAGCGTGCGTGGACGCCGCCGCGCTAGGCAGCGGACCTGTTAGCTAATCCTGTGTTGGCTTACGCCGCGACGGGAAGAGCCGCGAGGTTTGTGCGAGTGTTCGCATCTATCATTTGCCCGTTTTAGAGCGGTCAGGCGCCGCTGCTTGCAACTCTGAAACAGCCCTCCCCGTCGAAGCCATGCATCCCCAAGTGATTGCAGATTTCTGATTTATGATTTCAGATTGCTCTGCTCCGATAGTATAGCACCATCCATTGAGGCAGGCAAATCGAGAATCCTCTAGCGTGACCGTTCCTTCACCGCGCGATCGATCTCGCGCGCGCTATCGCGCTTGGCGATCGCCTCGCGCTTGTCATACTGCTTTTTGCCGCGCGCCAATGCGATTTCCACTTTCGCGCGATTCTTATGCAAGTACATCCGCAGCGGAATCAGCGTGAGACCTTTTTCCTGCGCCCGTCCGAACAGGCGCAGGATTTCCTTGCGATGCATCAGCAGTTTGCGGTCGCGGTACGGATCGACATTCTGCTTGCTCGCCGGCTCGTACGGCGCAATGTGGACGTTACTCAGCCACAGCTCGCCGTTGCGCACCTGCGCGTAACTGTCACGCAAATTTACGCTGCCCGCGCGCACGGATTTGATCTCGGTCCCGGTCAGGACAACGCCGGCTTCATGCGTCTCCTCAATGTGATAGTCGTGAGACGCTTTGCGGTTTGTCGCCAGAACCTTGACATTCTCAGCCATTACTTCGGTTGGAGAAACTGCACAGCCGCATCGAGTTGGGGATCGCGCTTGTTCGCGATATCATCGTCCGTGATCTTGACTTCCTTATCCGGACTGACGCCCACATCGTTGATCTCGTTTCCCTTCGGGCTGAAAAAGTGAGCGATCGTGACACGCAGCTCCGAATTGTCGCTCAGCGTATTCACATTCTGCACCGATCCCTTCCCGTAGGTCTTGGTGCCGATCAGCGTGGCGCGGCCATAGTCCTTGAGCGCGCCCGAGATGATTTCGGATGCGCTGGCGGATCCTCCATCGACCAACAAAACCATCGGAATGTCCGTCGCCAGTCCGCCTGGTTTCGCTTTGAATTCCTGAACGTGTCCCTGCTTGTCTTTTTCGATTAGTATCGTCTGGTCACTCTTCAGGAATTCGCTTCCGATGTCAACCGCGGCGTTCAGATATCCGCCCGGATCGCGCCGTAAATCGAAAATCAGACCCGTCGGTTTTTGCGCCAGCAGCTCTTGCAGCGCCGTGTGAACTTCTTGCGGCGCGGTCGCGCCGAAATCGTTCAAGCGCAGATAAGCGATGGTGCTGTTGGGAATCATGTGCGATTCAACAAAGGGCGTGCGGATCGTATCGCGGACGATGCTGACCGTGAACGGCGCGACTTTGACACGCTGGATGGTGAGCGTCACCGTGCTGCCTTTGGGACCGCGGATCAACGTGACGGCTTGATTGACGTCCATATTCTGAATGATGGTATCATCCACTTTCAGGACGACATCGTTGGGCAAAAGCCCGGCTTGCTCCGCCGGCGATCCTTTGATCGGCGAGACGATGGTCAAGCGTCCCTCGCGCATCTCCACGGTCGCGCCAATCCCTTCGAAGGAACCTTGCAGCTCCGTGCTCGTGATCGCCGCGACTTTCGCTTCGGTGAACATCGTGTGCGGGTCGCCCAGCGAGTCGATCATGCCACCGATCGCGCCGTAGACCATTTCATTTTGATCGACCGGCGTTTTGTAAAAGTCCTGCTTCACATAGTTCCACGCTTCCCAGAAGACCGGGAAAAAGGGTTTCCAGTCTGCGGGTGCGCCGCCATCTGGCGGCGGGGCAGGGGGGAACGCCAATCGACTCACGGCATACCCGCCGGTAAACGCGCCGCTGACGAGCACGATCGACAAGACGGTCATTATGAAAACGCGCAAGATTCCGCGGATCATTTTAGGCGCCTTTCTTCAGGTAATCGATCGCACGGCTGAGTTGCGGATCGAGCGACTTGCTGATGTCGTCGTCGGTCAGCGGCACTGCAATGTCCGGTTGCAAACCCGTCCCTTCGATCTGCGTGTGGTTCGGCGTGAGCCACGTGGCGACCGTGATATGCAACGCCGAGCCGTCGCTCAGCTGGCGAATCTCTTGAACTGAACCCTTACCGTACGTCGGCTCGCCGATCAGCACCGCGCGCTTGTAATCTTTCAGCGCTCCGGCGAGAATCTCTGCTGCGCTGGCGGTTCCGCTGTTGACGAGTACTACAACCGGCAAATCGGTCGCGCCGTGGCGGCTGCCGGCATTGTAGGTCTTCTCGGTTCCATCTCGGTTTTTCTCGATGACGACCACGTCGTTGTTCTTCAGAAATTGACCGGCGATATCAAGCACTGGGTCCGGGAACAAGCCGCCGGGATTGTTGCGCAGATCGACCACCAAGCCGGTGACCTTTTGCGCTTTGAGGGTGTCCAGCGCCTTGGCGAATTCGTTCCCCGTTTCAGCAGTTTCCAGCGACACTTTCATGTACCCGAAGGTGGTGCCAGGCAACACTTTCGCGTCCACGGTCGGCAGCGCGTACGTCTCACGCGTCAAGTCAGCCGTGATGGGTTGGGTTACACCAATGCGGTGAACATCGAGAGTAATCTTACTGCCGACGGGTCCGCGCAGCAAATTCGTCGCGTCCTGGACGCTGAGCGGTTCGAGCGTCAAGTCCTTGTCGCCAATCTTGATCAGGATGTCGCCGGCGCGCAGTCCCGCCTTGTCCGCCGGCGAATTCGGGATCGGCGCGATGATCGTCAACACGCCGTTCCGCATATCGAGCGTCAGCCCAACATCACCGGTGTTTCCCTGCAAATTGGTCTGTTCGTTTTTTGCCGGTTCCGGCTCGACGAGGACGGTGTGTGGATCGCCCAGACTGCCCAGCATCCCGCGGATCGCGCCGTGGGTAAGCACCTGGGGATTGGGGATAGTACCGTAAAACTGATCGTTGGCGACCTTGAAGGCTTCCCAGAACAAATTAAACGTCCGCGGAATATCGGTGGTCGGCTGAGACTGCACTTGGTAGTAATTCAGACCGAAGCCGGCGCTAAAAGCAAAGAACAAGACGAGCACCGCCAGCAGGGTGATCGCCACTAATCGCAAGACAGCGCGCATGTTTTTCCCCTCGATAGCAAGCAATCCGGAATCAGGTCACATTGTAGCACAAAAACGCTCGTCAAACAACACAAACCAGATTAGAGTTTCCTAAAACTTTGGTGAGAGTCCTCTCATCACTTTTCCTCTGGTTCCTTGCCGCGATAGTTGAACGCCGTCCGGTGCGCGTCGCGCATTCGCTTGCTCGATACTTTGGCATAGATGCGCGTCGTCACCGGCGACGAATGACCGAGCATATCCTGCACGACGGCGAGATCGCCGGTGGCTTCCAGAACTTTCGTCGCGAACGCGTGGCGGAGCGAGTGCGGCGTCATTGCGATTTCAATGTTGGCGTCGCGCGCGAGCGCGTTGAACACCCAGCGGACCGTGTCCGTTGTCAGCGGCAGGGTTTGCTTCCCGACGCGGCGGTCGTGCCGCGCGAAGAGCGGCAACTGATACAGCGCGCGCCCACGCGCACCATCGTTGCGCGCTTTCAGGTACGCCTGAATCGCATTCCACGCCGCGTCGTCAAAGTAGACGATGCGTTGCTTTTCGCCTTTGCCGGTCACGCGCGCGGAGTGCAGACGATAATCCAAATCGTCGCGTTTCAGTTTGACCAGCTCGCCCACACGCATACCGGACGCGCGCAGCGCTTCCAGCATCGCGATATTCCGCACGCGTCCGAGATCGAGCCGCGGCTTTTTCGGCTCGGACTTGACGCGGCGCGCCGCGTCGAGCAGCGCGGTCACGGCTTGTTCCGGCGGCAGCTTAGGGAGCGGACGGCTGAAGCCACGGCGGTACTTGGCATACGCATCGCGCATTCGTTCCATATCGGACGCCGACAGATCGACCATCTTTTCGCGCAGGAGATAGGAATAGAATTGGGAAATACAAGTGAGATAAGTCCGCAAGGTTGACTTGGCAATCCCGGCGCGCGTTCCACCGCGATCCTCACTCAACCATTTGGCGCACTCAAGCGCGTGATCTACCGAGAGAGACATCGCGGCATCGGTAGGGGAGTGGTGCGCAAAAGTCATAAATTCCTTCAAGCGCGCCAGTCCTTGAGAATACGTCTGCACCGTCTGCTCGGATTGGCCGACGGCAAGGTCGCGCAAGAAATTCTGCATGGCATCAGTAATGGTCAGCATAGATTCTGTCGACCTCCAATGGGGGAGTGGGAAGCGCTTGGTCCAAAGCGTCCATATATTACACTCGTCTAAATTTACATTAACCGCATTGTAATACAAAACGAAATACGTGTCAAATCGCCTTGACGTAATGAATCTTTGGCGATAACATCCGAAGCATGAATGACCGCCGCGTCCACGAACCCTTCATCTTTGCCGCGCTGGCGATTGCGCTGACCGCGGGCTTTGGCTACGCGGCGATCATCGTCGCCGCGCTCGCGTTCAATTGGAATCTCGGCGTGTGGTGGATCGCCATGGTCCAGGCGCACGGACACGCGCAGCTCTTCGGCTGGGCTGGACTGTTCGTTCTCGGCGTGGGGCTGTTCTTCCTGCCGCGCCTGCGCGGGACGACGTTGGCGCGCGCCGAACTCGCGCCGTGGGCGCTCACACTCATCGTCATCGGCATCGCGCTGCGTGCGTTGAGCCAGCCGTTGCTCGCGTTCTTCGAGGCATCTATGCCTCAGGGCTCGCTCTACGCGGCTCTGGGACGCTCTGGCTATACGGCTTCGGGCATCCTTGAACTCGTCGGCGTGCTGCTCATCGTCACGATGCTCATCGCCTCGTTCCGGCGCGCGCGTCCACTGACGCCCAGCGCGCCAATTCTCCCGGTGCGCCCGTACCTCGCGACCGCGCTCGTCAGTCTCGTCCTCGCCGCGCTGCTGAACGCCGCGCTCACCGTCGCCACTACTCTTCTCGGTAGCTATTTATTCCCGTCGGCTCTCGACGACGCGCTAACGCATTTGATGATCTACGGTTTTATTCTACCGATGACGCTCGCGCTCTCGGTCCGCAATCTGCCGCTGTTCATGCGCTTGGCATCTCCTCCAAATCGCGCCTTGCTACCCATCCTTGTATCTTATGTAGCCGGTATGTTGCTGCGCCTGACCGCTCAATTAGAACAACCGTTCGGAATCGCTCCCGCGGTCGCCGCGTGGCTAGGCGGCATCGGCGCAATACTCGAAGGCGGCGCGCTCATCGTTTTCGTCTGGCAGCTCGACGTTCTACTGCGCCGCAAGACTCCATGGATCGCGAGCCGGACGCCGCCCCCCGCCGACTACATCGAGACGCGCAAACCGACGCGCAAGAATTATCCCGATTACGGCGAGTTCGGTCGCTTCGAGCTGCTCATTATCTCCGCGTACGCGTGGCTCGCGTTCGCCGGCGCGATCGCGATCGCCAGCGGCGTTGGTCGTATCTTGGGTAACCCCGCTCTACTCAACCCCGACATCGAACGGCACGCGATCACCGTCGGTTTTATCACGCTGCTCAT
>JBBIJS010000176.1:0-6130 GCA_037445855.1 Chloroflexota bacterium
ATTCGCACCGGCGGCGACCAGCGCCTCTCGAATTTCTTTCCGTGGCAAGCCGCGCTCGGCGTATTCTTCAGCACGTCGACCTTCTGGCCTGATTTTGACGAGACGGAACTTTTGAACGCGCTGACCGCGTACGATCGCTTTCTCCAATCGTTCGATTGAGTTCCTCCGTGTAAAGGAATCGTAGGAACCCCCACCGTCTGCTCACGGCTAGAAGGACGGTGGGGGTGAAACGCCGCGTGGCGACAGTCGCACGGCGTTTTTCTTTTAGCGGCGTGCTGTGTTTTCCACGGCTGTTGCAAAGTCGATTGACCGGAAAGACGCCACGTTTGTAGTGAGCGACGGAGCGCCGCGGAGTCGCGCGCGCTGCCGCAACCGGCACTCCGCTTCGCTGCGTGCCTGACTACGAACCGACTTTGCAACAGCCCTGCTGTGTTTTCAAAATGCGGTTGACGCCGCGCGGCGAGTGGTGGTAGAATGTCCGAGATGATTTCAGAGACAGCGGCGAATGAAATCCCGCGCACGCTCGCGCAATTTTTTCAGGAATACACCTTTGAGAATCTCGACGCGGAGCGCGACGCGGAACTCGTGATCGAACGGACGCTCGCGTGGGGCAACCGCGCCGAACTGCGCTGGCTGTTCGCGCGCTACGGGCGCGCGCGCGTCGCGGAGTGGGTGCGGCGGAAGGGCTGGGGTTATCTTCCAAAACGGCGATTCAATTATTGGTGCTTGATGCTTGATGTGGCGGATCCACAAAAACGGCGTGGCTGGCAGAGTCGCATATGGCCGCACTAGATCATCCTCACGTTGAGACGATTGGCGACGATATGCTCGCCATTTTGCAACACAGCGGTCAACAGATGTTCGCATCGCGATTTTATTTGGCGGGCGGGACGGCGCTCGCTACAACTCGGGCATCGCACTTCGGTCGACCTTGATTTTTTCTCGGAGAAGGATGAATTGTCAGACACGTCGCGCTCGGAAATTATTGCGGCGATGGCGACGCTCCGCCCTGAAGTGATTACCGATCATGTGGGGAGTTTGCTTTTGTCGGTTCATGGCGTTTCGACTGGTTTTTTTGGCTACGGCTACCCGCTGGTCCGGGAATCGGCAGAGTTTGTAGGTGTGGCGTTGGCGTCACTGACCGATATTGGAATGATGAAATTGGACGCGTTGATCCGCCGCGCCAGTCGCAAGGATTTTTACGATCTCTACTTTATCGCACAGATGATTTCGCTTGATTCACTTCTAAACCTCGGAAGAGCCAAGTATCCGTTTGCGCGCGACTTTGAACTTGAAGCGGTTGAAAGTCTCACGTTCTTTGAGAACGCCGAGGTGGACTTTCAACCCAATCTACTCGCGCCGGTTGATTGGAACACTGTCAAAAGTTTCTTCGTGGAGCAGGCGAAGATATTGCGTCAGAAATGGTATGGGTTCTGAATGGGGTCTCAATAAATGATGCACGGTATGGGCGGCGGAGCCGGCGGCTGGTGGGGGTTTGTCCGCGCCAACGAAGAGGCGCAGCCGCACGTCACGCGCGGCTTGTTGCGGCGCGTGGCGGTCTACGCGCGACCGTACACGTTCAAGATCGCGCTGACCCTTGTCTCGATCTTCGCGTCTTCGCTCATCGGCTTGGTGCCGCCGCTGCTCTTCCGTGAGCTGATCGATCATGCGCTGCCCGCCAAAGATCTGTCGCGGCTCAACCTCCTCGCGCTCGGCATGATCGCGATCCCGCTGCTCGATGGGCTGAACGGCGTGGCGCAGCGCTGGCTCACCTCGCGTGTCGGCGAAGGCATTATCGCCGACTTGCGCCAGTCGCTCTACGCGCACATGCAGCGGATGTCGCTGCGCTTTTTCACGAACACCAAAACCGGCGAGCTGATGTCGCGGCTGAACAACGATGTCGTCGGCGCGCAGCGCGCGGTCACCTCCACGCTCGTCTCGATCATCACCAGCGCGTTCCAACTCGTCGCGACGCTCGCCATCATGCTCTCGCTCAATTGGCAATTGACGATCCTCGCGTTGATCATTTTTCCGCTGTTCATCCTGCCCTCGCGCCGCGTTGGGCGCATCCTGCGCGATATTGTGAATCAGCAGCTCGATCTCAACATGCAGATGAACGCGATGATGAGCGAGACGCTCAACGTCAGCGGCGCGTTGCTCGTCAAGTTGTTCGGACGGCAGCGCGACGAGACGGAGAAATTCGGCGAGCGCGCGAACCGCGTGCGCGATATTGGCGTGCGGCAGGCGATGGTCGGACGCTGGTTCTTCCTCTCGCTCGGCTTGGTCAGCGCGTTCGGCACAGCGATGGTGTGGTGGGCGGGCGGCTATCTCGTTCTCCAAAACGCGTTCACCATTGGAACGATTGTCGCGTTCGCGGCGTACCTCACGCAGTTGTACTCGCCGATCTCCGCGCTGGTCAACGCGCGCGTCGATTTCGCCACGTCGATGGTTTCCTTCGAGCGCGTGTTTCAGATGCTCGATCTGCCGGTGGAGATTCAGGATCGCGCCAGCGCGGTGGAACTGGTGCGCGCCCGCGGCGACATCCGGTTTGAAGGGGTGTCCTTCTCATACATCGAGGAGCAGCCGGACGACGAACGACGAAAGATGGAGGCAGACCTCCTTCCTTCGCCCACCGTCTTAGGTCATCCAAACGATAATGGTCACGGCAAAGTTGAAGCGCCGACCTTCGTGCCCACCCGGCGCTACGCGCTGCGCGGCGTGGATTTCGAAATCAAGGCGGGACAGCTCGCCGCGCTCGTCGGTCCCAGCGGCGCGGGCAAAACGACGATCACGTACCTGATTCCGCGATTGTACGATCCGACCGAAGGGCGCGTGCTGATCGACGATCACGACTTGCGCGACGTGACGCTCGACTCGCTCTCGCGGCAGATCGGGATGGTGACCCAGGAGACGTATTTGTTCCACGATACGATCCGCACGAATCTACGCTACGCCAAGCCGGACGCGACGCCGGACGAGATCCAGCGTGCGGCACGCGCGGCGAACATCCACGACTTTATCGCCAAATTGCCAAAGGGGTACGAGACGATTGTCGGCGAGCGCGGTTACCGGCTAAGCGGCGGCGAAAAGCAACGCGTCGCGATTGCCCGTGTCATTCTCAAAGACCCGCGCATCCTCGTGCTGGATGAGGCGACCTCGAATCTCGATTCGGAATCGGAGGCGCTGATCCAGGCGGCGCTCAAACCGTTGATGAAAGGACGCACCAGCGTCGTCATCGCGCACCGGCTCTCGACGATCCTCGCGGCGGACGTGATCCTGGTGATCGATGAAGGACAAGTGGCGGAGCACGGGACGCATGCCGAACTGATCGCGCGCGATGGTCTGTACGCGCGGTTGTATCGCACGCAATACAGCAGCCAGATGCCAGTCGTCAGCACTCAGACGCAGGCAATTGTCGGCTGAATACCGAATACTAAACACTGACGGATAGGAGCAATCTACACTTGAAAAAATATCTTGCGCTCGGCAGCGTACCGCTCGCGCTCATTTTGTGGGGACTGTTCGGCGCGACGCAACTGACCACGGCGTCGTTCGCCGCGTTTGTCGATTACCAGACGCCGTACATCGACAAACTCCCGCCCGGCAACGCCGGCACTCCGCTCTCGTCGCAGGTCGTCATCATCGTTGCGGATGGCTTGCGGCTGGATGCGTCCCAGCAGATGACGAACGTGAACGCGCTGCGCGCCCTCGGCGCGGATCGCGTCATGCGCGTCGGGCAGCCGTCGCTCTCGCTGCCGGGCTGGACCGTCATCGGCACCGGCGCGTGGCAGGAGCAGCATGGGCAGACGACGAATTTCGATGGACACGTCACGCCGATGGATTCGATCTTTCTCGCGGCGCGGCGCGCCGGGCTATCGACCGCGCTCACCGGCGACGCGGATTGGAAAACTCAATTCGATGGGCATGTCGATGTGTTGATGGGCGAACCCGGACCGGCGGATGCGCATCATCACCCCGACGCCGTTCGCAAGCAGGACGACGCAATTGAAGCCGACGCGCTCAAGTTGTTGAAGGAAAATAATCCCAATTTGCTTCTGATTCACTTTACCGCGCCCGACAACGCGTATCACGGTTACGGCGTCTTCAGTCCGGAGGGACAACGCGCGGCGCAGGATGTGGATGCGCGGCTCGGTCGATTGTTGCAGGTGATCGATATAAACAAGACGACGCTCTTTTTCACCGCCGATCACGGTCACATCGATCGCGGCGGACACGGTGGACCTGAACCTGTCGTTCTGAACGTCGAGTTCGTTGCCGCCGGCAACGCGATCAAGCCGGGCAAGTACGGACTCGCGCTGCAAGCCGACATTGCGCCGACGGCGGCGGTGCTGCTGGGCACGAGTATTCCAACGGACAATCAAGGCAGTCCGATGTTCGATCTGCTCGATACAACCGCGCGCGTGAAAGCAACGCGCAGCGTCGATTGGGCGCAAGAGATCGCGAATCGGTACGATAGCATTGCGAACGTGATTGGCGTGGGCACCATCGATCATTCCAAACTGGCGGAAGCCAAAGCCGCGCTGACCGCCGGCAATGACGACGCGGCGGCGACTGCCGCGAGCGCTGAGGTCCAGGCGACGCTCGAACGCGCGGCGGCGCTCCGCTCCAATCGCTTGCAGCAAGAAGAACTCGGGCGGATGCCATCCGCGTTGCTCTTCCTGCTTCCGTTCGGGCTATATCTGTGGTTGATGCGCAAGATGAAGTGGGATTTCAAGATTCCGCTGATCGGCGCGGCGGTCTATTTCATCGTCTACTACGTATTATTCTTTGGGCGCGGCTATTCCTTTTCGCTCAGCATGTTGAACGAAGATACGCAAATCGTGTCCTGGTTTGCCGCGCGCACGATTGACGCGATCATTGCGCTGGCAGTCTCGGCGATTGTCGTCGGCGCGTTCTCGCGCGGCAAAAGTAAATACCAGACCGCGCTGGATATGGTGAACGCGGCGTTCTTTGCCGCCGCCGCGATCTGGCTTCAAGTGATCCTGTTCTATTGGCTGTACGGTTTCAGTTGGTCGTGGTTCATCCCTGACTTGACATGGGGATTCAAATATTATCTCGATCTCCTGCAAACCGGCGCGTTCATGGTGAAGAGTCCGCCGATCCCGACCATCCTGTTGCTGCCGCTCATCGCGATTGGGGTGAAGTGGGTCGCGGAGAAGATTCCGATTGGAAAGCCCGCGGGGTGATTTGACATGACCGACTTCAAACTTGAACTGCCCAAGGGGAATTCCACCGGACGTCCGCGAGGAACTGGTGCGCGCGCTGGAGGCGAGGTTGGACAAGATCCACGCGGCGATTGTGGGGAAGGTTGTCAACGGATTAGAAAACGGATAAACGGATAGACGGATGTGTGTTCTGTAGGGGCAGCCCTGCGTGGCTGCCCGCATTGGGCGACCGCATACCGCATTGGGCGACCGCATACCGCATACCGCATTGGGCGACCACACAGGGTCGCCCCTACGGAAAATCGCAAATAGGAGACGAATGTTCAAAGATATTTTGGAAGTCAAATCCGCGCTCGCCGCGCAGCAGTACATCGCGACGGACGAGATCGCCACCGTGATCTTCCTCGCGGACAAATTGCAAAAGCCGATCCTGGTCGAAGGACCGGCGGGCGTGGGCAAGACGGAATTGGGCAAAGCGTGGGCGTGCATCGAGCAGCGCGATCTGATTCGCATGCAATGCTATGAAGGACTCGACGAAACCAAGGCGCTGTACGAATGGGAATACGCCAAGCAGATGCTCTACACCCAGTTGCTCCGCGACAAGCTGGGCGACTTACTGCACGATACAACCACGCTCGCGCAAGCCGCGGACAAACTGGCGGAAGAGGAAGACGTGTTCTTCTCGAAACGGTTTCTGTTGCCGCGTCCGCTCCTGCGCGCGATCGTCGCGGACCAGCCGGCGCTGCTGCTCATCGACGAGATCGACCGCGCGGACGCGGAGTTTGAGGCGTTCCTCCTCGAAGTACTGAGCGACTTTCAGGTCAGCGTCCCGGAACTCGGCACGCTCAAGGCGAAGCACATGCCGCTCGTCATCCTGACGAGCAACAACACGCGCGAACTATCGGAAGCGCTCAAGCGCCGCTGCCTGTATCTCTTCATCGATT
>JBBIJS010000177.1:0-6110 GCA_037445855.1 Chloroflexota bacterium
GCACCAAAGTCGAAGTGCTCACCGGCGATTTTCGCGGCGACCGCGCGTGCGTGCAGACGGTGGTCGAGTCCGCGCCGGATGTGTTCGGGCAGAACATCGAGACGGTGCGGCGGCTGACGCACATCGTCCGCGACCGCCGCGCCGGGTACGCTCAGACGATGGACGTGCTGCGAATGGTCAAAGAGATCGATCCGACGCGCCGGACGAAATCGTCGATCCTCGTCGGCTTTGGCGAGACGCCGGATGAAGTGATCGAAACGATGCGCGACCTGCGCGCCGCGAACGTCGATCTGCTTGCGATCGGTCAATATCTTCAGCCGACGCACATGAAGCGACACGTGCCGCTCGTCGAGTACGTGACGCCGGAACAGTTCGTGCGCTATCGAGAAGAAGGAATGAAACTTGGATTCAAGTACGTCGCGTCCGGTCCGCTCGTGCGCAGTTCGTACAAGGCGTGGGAAGCGGCGATGGTGCTGGAGACCTGCCGGTGATGCGCTGGGGAGGGCGGCGATGAGTCTGAATTTGAAAACTAAACGAACCGTCAGCGCACTGACGCCCCGTGATTTGGAGCAGATCGTTCAGCGGGCAGTGCGTCAAACGTTGCATGACGCCGCATAGCGTAAGTTGAAAAGACGCTAGCCATTTAGAAGCATGTTGAGAGTTTCATTGTGGATTACAGCGCGCTCGCAGACGAAGAAATCATTGGACGATTGAGAGCCGGCGAGAGCTGGGCGATGGCGGTTTTGTATGACCGCTATGCCCGGCTCGTTTTTTCGCTCGCGCTCAAAATCCTGAACGACCGCGGCGCGGCGGAAGAAACCGTTCAGGAAGTTTTCGTGAAAGTTTGGAAACGCTGCCGCGAGTTCGATACGCGGCGCGGCAAGTTTTCGTCGTGGCTGACCGGCATCGCGCACAACCACGCCATCGACGAGCTGCGCCGCCGGCGCGTGCGTCCGTCCGCATCGGAAGATGACGACGACGCGATGGACAGCGTGCTGGACGCCGGGCCCGCGCCGCTCGATCTGGCGCTCCAGAGCGCCGAGCGCCGGCGCATCGTCGACGCGCTAAATCAGATTCCGTCCGAGCAGCGCCGCCCAATCGAGCTAGCGTATTTCGAGGGGTTTACGCAGCAAGAAATTTCTGACAAACTCCATCAGCCGCTGGGGACGGTCAAGACGCGGATGCGGCTGGGGATGCAAAAACTCAAGACGTTGCTCGATGAGCCGGCGGGGTAGGAGCGCGGCATTCGCCACATCCAAATTTTGGGATACTGCGCTTGGCACAAACCAAACAAGCTGTCATCGCCAACATGGCTTGGCGAATGCCTCGCCCCAACCAAGCCAATCTAAAACCGCGCGGCTTCCGTATGGTTGTAGGAAAGGTTCATAGGTATGTCGATCCATGACGAGATCCAGGAAATGCTTCCGGCGTTTGTGCTGGATGCCATAGCCGATGCCGACCGCGCGCTAGTCGAGCGGCACTTGCCGCAGTGCGACGTTTGCGCGCGCGTTGCCGCCGAGTACCGTCCGGTCGCCGATCTCTTGCCGTTCGCCGCGCCGTCGATCGAACCGTCGGCGGATTTGCGGTACCGCGTCTTCGCCGCGACGATGCCGCGCGCCGCGCGCGCGCCATCCTTCGTCGATTCGCTCTCCGCCGGGTTAGCGAACCTGTTCCGCGCGCCGGCGTTCGCCGCGCTGGCGCTGGTGTTGATCGTCGCGCTCGCGGCGTGGAATGTCTCGCTGCAAAATCAGATCGCGCAGCAAGCGGCGCTGAACGCGCAGGTGCTGGCGGAAATGGCGCAGCAGCGCGATTTTCTGACGACGATGGCGTACGCCGGCGGTCAGCCCAAGCCATTGCAGGGAACGCCGGTCGCGTCGCGCGCGGCGGGCCGGCTCTACGGCGCGCCGGACGAATCGATCCTGGCGTTGATCGCGGTGGACATGCCGACGCTGCCGCAAGGAAAGGTGTATCAGTTCTGGCTGATCGATCAGAGCGGTGACCGCACGAGCGGCGGCACGTTCACGGTGGACGCGCAAGGGCGCGGCTGGCTGCTCATCCGCGCGCCCAAGCCGTTGAGCAATTACCAGGGCGTCGGCGTCACGGAGGAGCCGCTGGGCGGCAGTCCTGCGCCCACCGGCGCGAAGATGCTGGGGACGAGTTTGTAGAGGTGGCAGGTTGTGGCTTGCGGATTGAAAAACATTCGCGGGAGAGTCGGTTGCTCCCGCGAATTCTTTTGTTCTGAATCGCGTTATTTGGATCCGCCGGTAACGACCGGCGTCGCCGCGGGTTTGGGCTTGGGGATGACAAAGCGCGAGATGAAGAGCGCCAACTCAAACAGGATGCCCATCGGGAGCAGCACCACCAGCGGCGCGACGATTGGATCGGAGACCGGCGTGATCAGCTCGGCGAACACGAACAGCGCAAAGTACGCGATGCGCCGCTGCTTGCGCAAAAAGTCCGGCTGGACCAGACCAAGTTTCATCAGGATCAATATGACAATGGGCAGTTCAAACGAAATGCCGATCGCGAGAAGAAAATAGACGACGAACGAAATGTACTGGTCCGCGCCGGGCAGATACGTGAGGGTATTGCCGAACATCGACCGCATCACGGTCACCATATTCGCCAACATCAGATAACCAAAGGCATTACCGAGAAGAAACAGCGCGACCATCCCGGCGACGCCGGGGATGATGAATCGCTTTTCGTTCGGCGTCAAGCCGGGCTCCAGGTATCGCACCACCTGGTAGATCCACACCGGCGCCGCGAGCGCCAGCCCGCCGTAGAGCGCGACGCGGAAACGAATTAGGAATCCATCCATCAGACTGAGCGCGACGAGCTTGAGATCGCCTGCCGGCTTGGTCAGGATCTCCAGGATCGCATCGGAGAAGACGTACGCCAGCGCGGTCGTCACCAGGATCGCGATCAGCGAGATGATCAGCCGGCTGCGCAGTTCTTCGACATGTTCCAGCAGCCCCATCCGTTTTTCTTCTGCCATGTTCCGCAATTATCCTTACGTCAGCGCGGGTGTCAAACAGAAAGAGATGCCAGCGCCGGCATCCCTCCCGAGTTCACTTTTGCAAAGCTAGACCGGCATTACTGTGCCGCGCCACAGTTGGGGCAGAACTTTGTCTCCGCCGCGATGGACTTGCCGCAGCTCTTGCACGTCTGCATGGCGAGCGGTTCTGCCTTCTTGGCTTCGACCGGTTTCTGCTGCACTTCTTCGGAGAAACTTTGCGTGGCTTCTTTGGTGGCGGCTTGGAATTCTTTCAGCGTCTTGCCGACCGCGCGCCCGATCTCCGGCAAACGTGACGGTCCGAAGATGATCAGCGCGACAACCGCAATGATGATCAAATGAGTGGGTTGTAAACCGAATGGCATGCCACACACTCCTTTCTGTGCGAACGGCATCTTCATTGACGCGCCGCTCGACAACTAAATTGTATCACATATTCCAATGCCAAGCAAATCTGTCCGCTCTTCACTGTAACCTTTCTCTCGCCGTCTGTGCTATAATTGCGCCATTCCCTTTCTGGAGAATGCTATGACCATCACGCTGCTGGGTCTCGGTCCCGGCGATCCGAATGCGTTGACGCTGCAAGCGCGCGACGCGCTGGAGCAGGCGCACGAAATCTTTTTGCGCACGCGCGAGCATCCCACCGTCGCCGCGCTGCCGGAGCATCTGCGCGTCCATTCCTTCGACCACCTGTACGAAACGCAGAGCGACCCTTCGACTTCGCTCAGGACCGGTTTCGACGCGATCTATTCCGCGATAGCCGCCGAGATCGTCGCGCGCGGCGAACGCGGCGATGTGCTGTACGCGGTGCCGGGGCATCCGCTCTTCGGCGAGATCAGCGTGCAAAAAATCCTGGCGGAGGCGCGCGATAGAAATATCCCGACGCGCCTGATTGCCGGCGTCAGTTTTGTCGATGCCGCGTGCGTTGCGCTCGCGCTCGATCCGCTCGCGCGCGGCTTGCAAGTTGCGGATGCGACCGACCTCGCGCGCCAGCATTTTCCGCGCCTCGATCCCGACCAGCCCGCGCTGATCGGGCAGGTGTACCACCGCGCGGTGGCGAGTGATTGCAAGCTGACGCTGCTCGCGCTCTATCCACCGGAGCACGCGGTGACGCGCATCGACGCGGCAGGCACGCCGCAGCAGAAAATCGGCGCGCTGCCGCTGGCGGAATTAGATCATGCCGACCGTTGGGCGACCACACAGGATCGCCCCTACAATCTCACGACGCTCTACGTACCGCCGCTGCCGCGCCCGTCGTCGGTGAACGCGCTCGCGGAGGTGATCGCGCGTCTGCGCGCGCCGGACGGCTGCCCCTGGGATCGCGAGCAGACGCATCAATCGATCCGCAAAGATTTTCTGGAAGAATGTTACGAGGTGCTGGAAACGCTGGACGACGGCGACCTTCCGCACCTGCGCGAGGAACTGGGCGATTTGCTGTTCCACGTTCTCTTTCAGGCGCAGATCGCGTCCGAGTCCGGCGAGTTTTTGCTCAGCGATGTCGCCGCGGACATTGCTGAGAAACTCGTGCGCCGGCATCCGCACGTCTTTGGCGATGTGACGGCGGACGACGCCGACGCGGCGATTGAAAGTTGGGAGAGCGTCAAGCGGAAAGAGAACGGCGGCAAGCCCAAGCCGGCATCGAGCATTCCGCGCGCGCTGCCGGCGCTGGCGCGCGCGGAAAAGATCGCGCGGCGCGACAAGGCGCGTAAGCGGGCAGATGTTCACGATATCGCGGCGCGGGTGGGGAAACTGCCGCGCGCGCGGAATCGCGAACGCGCGCTCGGCGAGGTTCTGTTCGCGCTCGCGGCGTACGCGGCGGAGAAGCATTTGGACGCGGAGAGCGCGCTGAGAAAGGCGGCGAAATAAACAGACCCGCAGGGTTTTCGCTCAAGTGACCCTTCGGGTCTTGCGCATCAAGCGTCAGCGATTGAGCCGCCAGATCGTGAGATTCAGAAATGACGCGAAGGTGACCCACGCGAGGTACGGCGCCAGCAGCAGCCCTGCCAATGGATTCACCTGCCAGAAACCGATCAGCGTCGCGGCAATCAATATCCAGAGCACGACGATGTCGGCGTACGCGCGGTCGAGGCGATGCCGACCGAAGAACAGCCACGTCCACGCCGCGTTCATGATGAGCTGCACGATGAACAGCGCGAGCAGCGGCGCCGCGCTCAAGCCGGCTTGCTCCCATACCCGCCACGCGGCGATTGCCATCAGCGCGTAGAGGATGGTCCACACCGGCGCGAAGAGCCAGTTGGGTGGATTCCACGACGGCTTGTTCAGTTTCTTGAACCACTCATCCGGCAGCCACCGCGACCCGACGAACGCGGCGGTGAAGCAGGCGATGAGAGACACGACCAGACTGACGATTGAATTCATTTTCGATTCCTTGTTGACGTGAGGAACGCCATCCGCTGAAGCGGACGGCTATTGAGCGCGAAACTCGCAGCGCGGGTTTGCCGCGCGGTAGGCGGGGGATTTTATCCGATGCTGATGCGCGCGGCGAAGCGATCAGAGAGACGACCAAGGTCATTGTCGAAGCATTAAGGCGAGTGGACTTGAAACTGCATTGATGAGGATAGGGATGTATTACCCTCAAATCAGATTGAACAAGGAACAATACAACTGTTCATGACGGACAGGATCGGTAGACCGTTCATCACGAACTTGAAAGAATCAAAATGACGACGACAAAGAGACCCGCTGCCACAAATATTCCCTGAGTGATTGCAGAGAGATTAGCCAAATATGCCTGGGCAGGGGTTTGTTCCGTTTGCAAACGGATGACCTTTGGCTGAAACGGTCGCCGGACAGCAGCCCACCAGCCGTTGATCCCGAACCATGCCCCACCGGTGAGCATGGCAACGACTAGTCCAACGAAGAACGAGCCGTCATCTACCCTGTATGAAATTCTTGAAGTCACCGTGCTGAAAAGGCCCAGAGAACCGAGGAAGAATAGAACGAGAACCAATAGCCTAATCGCGCCTAGATTGCTTAACTGCTTAGAGTACCACGCCTGGTTTTCTTGCTCAGTCTCGAGTTTTCTGACCCCGACGATTCTTCCATGGGCGGTTATTGTACCATCAAATTCGTC